>CAZCZJ010000001.1:0-69882 GCA_964503235.1 uncultured Dehalococcoidaceae bacterium
CCCCGTCACCAGGTGGATATCTGGGGCTGGAGTTTGAAACAGATACAGCGACTTGATATCAACCAGGACGATATGAACCTAATGCTGGGTGGCAACGCCGTACAGCTCTATAATCTGAGGACGCCGGGCGGTCTTACCCGCATGTTCAAGTTCGTGGATTAATCGCATAAATATATCAACGGAGGATTGAAATGAAACTGGGAAGATTCATCGTCGATACACACGTTCATTCACAGCGTCACGCTGCTGGCAAGGCTTTGAAGGGCTCTACCGACTTTAAAGACCTCGGTAATGTCATGGGGAAGATGGAGGCCTATGACAACTCACCACGTCTTATCTACGACATGGACTGTTATGGCGTAGATATGTGCGTTATCGAACCGGCCTTCGGCATGACCAACAAGACCAACCTGGAGCAGGTAAAAAAATACCCGGAAAGGTTCGTGGCCAACTGCAACGCCAAGGAATACCAGGACCGCTGCGCCGCCGGTGAGGAGGAATACACCATCGACGGAGCCCTTGCCGAACTGGCCAGGCTTCTGGATACCGGACAATTCGTCGGTGTCGGTGAAGGGATGCCCATGACCAGCGGCGGCATGGGCGGTACCGACTTTACCGACCAGGAGACGATGCTCAAAAACATGATGAAGATGATGGACCTGGGACGGCAGTACCACATCCCCGTCCGCTATCATTCCGGCACTCCGGGCGGTTACGCTATCTCCTACCACGGATTCCCCTCGACCTATAATCCGCTGTGGGTACATACCCTGGCGGTTGCCTACCCCGATGTGCCGATAATCCTGGAACATGCCGGCATCGAGGGAGGCTGGTGGGAGTGGTTCTACGAGCAGGCACTACACGTGGCCGCCTCTCACAAGAATATCTACCTGGAAACGGGACGCTGGTGGGCGGACCTTTACTACAAAGCTCTCAATGATCCCTCGGTGGGAGCGGAAAAACTGATATGGGGTACGGACTGGGGCGCCAGCCTGCCCGTCTACTCACAACTGAACCGTTATCCGCCCGGATATACGCGCCAGGACCTCAAGCAGGGTATTCCCCGTCACCAGGTGGATATCTGGGGCTGGAGTTTAAAGCAGATACAGCGACTTGATATCAACCAGGACGATATGAACCTTATGCTGGGAGGCAATGCCGTAAGACTCTACAACCTGCGCACACCGGGCGGTCTTACCCGCATGTTCAAGTTCGTGGACTAAGGTTTGAGGAAGCCGTCATTGCGAGCGTAGCGAAGCAATCCGTTTTTCTCCTGGGGTCGGATTGCTTCGGGCTTTGCCCTCGCAATGACCGTTTAATGGTAATCTATTACGTCATCCCCTAGTCCTGCCTTATCGGCTGGCGCTTACCACCCACCCAGATACGCTTGGGGTCGACCTCTCCCCTGAGGATACGTATCTCTTCATCGGTGGGCGGGATAGTATCCTGGAGGTCGGCGGCGACTTTAATATCCCAGCCTACTTCCTCTTTTACCTTCTCCAGGGTCGCTCCCACGCTGCTGTGGACAGACTTTACGACCATTTCGCCGTTCTCAAACGTGTAGCAGGCAAGGTCGGTAATAACCATAGCTGGACCGGTGCCGGGCGGCATCCCCGCCTTTTCTCTCTGCCCCTGAATGCCATCCAGATAACCAGGGCAGGTAACAAAGTCTACTTTTTCAGGAAAGCGGCGTTTGCTCTGTCGCAGCATGGTAATACTCCGCTGGCAAAAGCTCATCACGTCGTTAGCGCCGCCGCTCCCGGCCCACCGGTGCACCGGTCTGGTATAATCACCGACGCAGGTATCATTAACGTTGCCGTATCTGTCTATCTGGCCGGCGCCGATGAATCCGGTGGTGATATGCCCGGCCTGGCCGAGGCTGCTGATATAGAATAAACCGGTTAGCTGGTCGGACATGAACTGCGCACCGGGAGTATCCGTAGCCCGCGGCATTTCAAATCCTGTCGTCCGCACGATACCGTTTTCGACTATAATCGTGCTGTCCGGCGCATGCGTGTATTTTGCCAGCAGGGTCGAGAGAAAGGGGAGCCCCAGACCGACATAGATAACATCATCCGGCCTGATCTGGTGCGAACCGGCAACGACCATCTGGTCGGCGGCGGTATATTTTCCATCCTCGTTGTTCTGATTCATTCAATTACTCCTAATATCCGGAAATAATCGGTTCACTCTCAACGGGTTTTATCTTGAAATTCTCAAAATACCCGGTCGGTTTTATATCCGCCTTCTTTTTAAGGTACTCGTTCCAATCTTTCACGCCATAGACAAGGTCTTTTATGTACGATTCATAGTTCTCTTTGGGTCCGGTATCAAAATAATATCCCCACATGTCTCCGCTGTAGCAACCCGCCAGGTGCATGGGGTGTGCGCCGAACGGCTGCTCGACGACAGCGCTGACCCTGAAACCCGGGATAATGGTGCGATTGGGGTCGCGGCGGATAACATCAACATCAACTATTTTTTCAGTGGTGACGATGATTTTTTTACTGGCATTAATGCCTTCCATATCTACTCCCATCGTCCCCCATTTCTGGGCATTGCCGTTGGCATCACATCGCTGGACATGAATTATGCCCACATCGGGATTGACCGCCCGTACAGCGCCGACGGGCTCTCCGGTAAAGGGGCATTCTATCGAAGTTATATTTTTATTGTATTTGGGCATATCCGAACCGATTTCACTCCGGGTCGGTATGAAGGGTATCCCCATCTGCCCAGCCATTAGCACCAGACTTATCCCAAAATGAGAATACTCCTCATAAACCGGTGAACGGTCGGCGGCTTTGGCTTTGGCAACGGCGTAAGAACGCTCATCCTGGTTGATATATCCGGTCAATACCCTGTCCACCAGACCTTCGCCGATAAGAAGATTGGCGGTAGCCACCAGCACGCTCACCAGGGTCAGGTGGTCGATTTTCTGGCGGACGATTTCGTGAATAGCTGCAGCTGGCTCCCCATGCTGCATACCGGAAATAAAGAGGGTATCACCAGTCTGTACAAACCTGGATACGGCCTCTTTCATGGTCATTACTTTGCTCATGATTTCAGGTTCCTTTCCGAAGGTGATAATTACTATGCCGAAGCACGCCTGTCTTTGAACTAATGTGGTATGTACCGAACGGATATCACGTCATTGCTGATAATTCCAGACTATTTTCGCACGTGGACTATAAAATTTCAATATTTAAACAGGGGCGTTTAAGAGGGGTGAAACCCCTCTTTGTATTTCTTCACCCTCTCAAACAAACCAACGAACGGGTATCGTATATATATCTGTTTGAGAGGGGGATAAAGGGGGTGAGTATCCTATATTTTTCCAAAACAGACATAACCGTATTAGCGCCTGGCCCCCTGGTTTAAAACAAGTTTGACACAGCGGCGGGTCTAAGATTACACTTTTAGAGAACTATCCCGAATTACCACTGCTGAAAATCATTACACAATTTTAAAGGAGCTGTCATGCCAGAGAATAAAACAGAGCCCATTTTTAAAAGCCAGGACTTCCACCACGTTGGTGTTATCGTTAAAGACATGGACCAGACCATCGCATGCCTGGAGTCAATCGGCATCGGCCCCTTCGGTCTGATGGGCGACCGCAAATGGGTGGATATCACTTTCAAGGGAGAGTTACACGGTAAACCCGCGGAGTGGAAGGTGAAAATCAGCAGTGCCAAGGTTGGCGATACGGAAATAGAGCTTCTCCAGCCTTCCGGAGGCGAGTCAGCCCTCCAGGAGTTCCTTGACGAACAGGGCGAGGGCGTCCACCATATTGCCTATCTCTCTGACGACGTCCGCGGCGAGATGGACAAAATGCTGGAGCAGGGGGCAGAGCTACTAACGTGTGCTAACCTCGATGCCAGGGGTTTCGCCTACTTTAAAACCGGCGAGGGTGGCGTCGTTATCGAGATACGGTGTAGATAAAAAACCATCTACGGTTATATTCCTAAATATTCTCAAGAAATTGATAAGGAGATAGAGATACGATGAAAGCAGCCGTGATGAGGGGAATCGGGAACATTGCCATGGAGGAATACCCCGAGCCTGAGACCGGACCCGGCGAGATAAAGGTAAAAATAGAGTACTGCGGTCTCTGCGGCACCGACCCGGAGAACCTGGAGGGGCGGTTCGGACTGATACCGCCGCAGGCATACCAGGAGCCGAGGGTACTCGGGCACGAGGCCTCGGGGACGATAGTGGAAGTAGGCAGTAATACTACAGAGTATAAGGTCGGACAAAGGGTCGCCATGGACTTTCGCAGCTCCTGCGGTGCCTGTTACTACTGCCGGAACGGGATGGATAACTTCTGCCGGAGGGGAGCACATGCCTCGGGGTCATTCGCCGAGTACGCGGTCTATCCCGAAAGCGCTATCTATGCCTTACCCGATGACATCAGTTTCGAGATAGGTTCGATGTTGGAGCCGGTATCGGTGGCGGTACACGCCGTCGACCGGGCCAATGTGTACACCGGCAGTACGGTCGCTATCTGCGGCGGCGGGCCTATCGGACTGCTCTGCCTGCAGGTAGCCCTGAAAGCAGGAGCATCCCGGGCGCTCATTTCCGAGCCGATAGCCGAGAAGCGGGCACTGGCACTGAAGTTCGGCGCCGATGTGGCCGTCGACCCCTTCAACGAAGACCTGATTGAAGCCGGCAAGAAACTTACCGACGGACACGGGTTCAACAGCGTTATCGATGCCAGCGGCAACGTCAACGCCGCCAAACAATGTATCGGCCTGGCCGACAACCGTGCCACGATTCTCTGGGCGGCGGTCTACGGCAAGGATGTCGAAATCGGAGTTTCACCGTTCCTCTTGTACGCCAAGGAGCTTACCATTACCTCGACATTCGTCTCACCCTATTCATTCCCGAGGTCATTAAACCTTCTGTCTAAGCTGGAGCTGCAGCCATTGATAACGGACATAGTCCCGTTGAAAGACATAGCCAAAGCATTCGAGCTTCACAAGGCCGGAAAATCGGTAAAGATATTAATTAAACCCTAGCTCATTACAAAAAAATCTTTGATTCATATTTTTATGAGGAGAATTTTTTATGGCTGATCCAAAAGAAGTAAAGCGTCTTCAAGAACTGGCATTCGAAATGCGCAAGAAACTTATCAATTTGTGTGGTAGCTATGATGGGATAGTGCATATCGGGGGAGACCTATCGATGACAGACCTTCTTATTGGGCTCTATCATCACGGCATGAAAGTCGACCCCACCGACATCAAAGCGCCCACGAGAGACAGGTTCCTCCTGAGTAAGGGGCACGGCGCCGTATGCATGTATATTGCCATGTGTCTAAGAGGCTATTTTGATTACGACGAGATTGTCAGAACATACGGCAAGCTGGACAGCGCGTATGGCATGCATCCCTGTAAAATACAGCTTCCCGGAGTAGAAGCTTCAACCGGTTCTCTCGGGCAAGGCCTTGCCATAGCCGTGGGGCTGGCGTTTTCCGCCAGGCAGAAGAAGGAATCACACCGTGTGTTCTGCATGATGGGTGATGGGGAGACCTGCGAAGGTGAAGTCTGGGAAGCAGCGAATACTGCGGGTTCTTATAAACTGGGAAATTTAATCGGCATCGTTGATAGAAATAAACAGCTGATGACCAGTTTAGATGGCGATTATATGCACCTCGAGCCGTATGCGGACAAATGGAGAGCCTTTAACTGGGACGTGGTTGAACTGGACGGGCACGACATTGGCCAGATTGTTGATGCTCTCGATAATTTACCGCCCGTAACCAATGAAAAGCCAACTGTGCTCATTGCCAGCACAATCAAAGGCAAAGGGGTTTCTTTTATGGAGAGGAATGTTGGCTGGCATGCCGGTGCACTGAGCAATGAAGATACGCAAAAGGCCCTCGCTGATATTGAGGCCGACTTTGTAAAAGTAAGGAGTGTAGCGCAATGAAAATGACTTTTAACTTCGGTAGTTTTTTATCGGCCAGGTCTGTTATGGGAGATACAATGCATGAGCTGGGTCAAAAGCATAGCAATGTCTGGGCTTTAACCGCTGACACCGGGGGCGCATTAGTAGCTTTTAAAAAGGATTTCCCCGATAGGTTTATCGATGTTGGCGTCGCGGAGCAAAATTGCGCCGGTATAGCAGCCGGTCTGGCTCTTGAAGGCAATATTCCGTTCATCGCGGGAATGATCCCGTTCATGACCATGCGCGCCTGCGAACAGAACCGCACCGCGATTTGTTACCAGGACCTCCCGGTACGTTTCATCGGGACCGGCGGCGGTCTGACTTCCGGCGGCGGCTCAACCCACAATGCGATGGAAGATATCGCAATCATGAAGTCGTTGGTCAATATGACGGTCCTCTCCATCGGCGACCCGAATATGGTCGGGGATATCATGATTCTGAGCATGGACTATCCGCACCCACTCTATATCCGTCTTGCCCAGGGTAAAAAAGACCGCATGCTCTATGAGCCGGGCACCTTTACTTATAAAATCGGCATGGGAATCACCGCGCGTGATGGCAAGGATGCGACCATTATTGCTCATGGGGAAATGGTCTACGTAGCTCTTGAAGCCGCCACCGCTTTGGCAACCGAAGGAATAAATGTACGGGTCATCGATATGTATTCCATCAAACCCCTGGACAAAGACCTGCTCTACAAGGCTGTCAAGGAGACCGACAACATCGTAGTTCTTGAGGACCATCTCATGGACGGCGGACTGGCAAGCACAATCGCCGATGCATTCGTGGACGGTAACATTTACCCGAAAAATTTCAAGCGTCTCGGCATTCCCCAGGTATACGCAGGCTTTGGCAGCGGCGAAGAGCAACGTGCAAAATATGGTTATGATGATGTTGCCACAATTGCGGCTGTAAAGAAAATGCTGGCATAATCTCGCCGATAGCCTACGTAAAAAGCGGAGGAGATATCATGACTACACAAAAGTATGCAAAATGCCTTGTTCAGAAACCGGGACCTTTTCCCCTTGAGCTCCAGGGGAAAGGCGGGAGCACCAGTAAAGACCCGGTGCCCGGAGTCAAGGCTACACATCTTATGTCCGTGGATGAAAGCGTTCTGAAAGGCTTTTTTACAGTGGACTGCTCCTGGTTGTGGAGTGGTGCCGCCAGAGGACCGGTCGGTGAGTCTCACATACACGACTTCTCTCACGTCATCGGCTTCATGGGCGGGCACATTGATAACCCCCAGGACCTCGGCGGCGAAATATCTATCTGGCTGGATGGCAATGAAGAGACACTTACCCGTAATGTCCTGATATTCGTGCCTGCTGGTGTGGCACACGGCCCGATTTTGTTCACTAAAATCACCCGTCCTGTCTTTTTCATCACTATCGCCATGACGGGCAAATATCACTGGAAAAATGTACCGGCTCCTGAAACGCCGAAGGAAAAGAAATACACCATCATGGACCACACCAAGGAGCGGTTCTCCGTCGGCGGCGACTTCAAAGAGGCGCCGCGTCCACCAGGACCGAGAACCTCGAAGGGCGCCCGCATCCTGCATATCGAGGAAGACATGGTGCCGGGCTCGTTCTACGTTGACTTCGTCTGGATTTTTGAAGGCACCGGGGGAGCGCCGGCGCCGGAGCACACCCACGAGTGGCCGGAGCTTATCGCCTGGGCAGGTGCCGATCCCAGCCGACCGCGTCATGTTGGCGGTGAAATGAGCATTGTCTTGGGTGACGAGACCCACTCTACCGATAAGAGTACCCTGGTTTGCATCCCGGCAGGCACGAAACATTGCCCGTGGCTGTGGCACGAAATTAAGACGCCTAACTTCAATTTTTCGGCGGGTCCGCAGGGCATGTATTCAGGGTCGCACAAGAGAAGCTAGGGTAAAATATTCCGGAGGTATCAGACTTTTTCAGAAATGTGGAAAACAGAAAATATGTCTCATATACCTGTCATTGCGAGTCCTTTTATAGAAGGACGAAGCAATCCGTTCTCTTTTAAATATCCCTCTAAATATGGTCGTAAATATCCAGCCAACCGGGATTCACCGATTCCACAAGTTGATTCTTCCTGGCTCTGGAACTACCTTTCAATCGCTTCTCTCTTAAAATCGCATTTTCAGGGTCACTATATATTTCATAATACACGAGCTTATTAATATCGTATCTGGCTGTAAACCCTTTGATAAACTTACTTTTATGTTCAAACACTCTTTTCTTTAAATTACTGGCCACTCCTATATACAAAGCGACGTTTGTCCTATTAGTCATAAAATACACATAATATTGTTTATCAGATTTCATTATACTCTAATGTTTACAGGATCAACGGATTGCTTCGCTACGCTCGCAATGACTGAAATATTTCGTACGTATAGCATCGGTAATAAAGGGCAGCACTCCCTCCAGATTCTTATCCTATCTCTACGACTATCCTTTTATCGGCTCCAACCCTGCTTCCAGTCGAGCGTCGTTGATATGAATCAGCACCGCCTTCTCGAGCGGCATGCAGGAAAACCCGAAATCATCGATAGCCTGCTTCATGCTCACCTTCCACGGTAATCCGAATTTACCCTCCGGGTCCATCATCGAGCGGTCGCCAAAGGATATATCCGCATCCGGTATATATTTCCTGATTACCTCAGCCATGTCCAGGGCACTCTGAGGCGGTCCGCCGACGTTATAGACAGGGTGAGGTGATGACGGAGCTTTTATAAGGATTCTGGTAAATTCGGCGAGGTCATCCGCGGAGACCAGCGAAGCAAGACCGCTACCATCCCCTTCCATAGAGAATGGCTTGCCAACCGCACAATTCGAGGGCATATCCGACCAGTATTGTGCCGGGGAACGCCCGCCGTGCCCGTAACCGATAGTAGGTCGAACACCGGTGAAGTTCATGCCAAACTGCTGAGAATAGTCCGCGGCCATTATCTCAGCGTATTTTTTACAGACGGCATAAGAGTGGGTCGGATTCGTCTGGTCATCCTCGGTAACTTCCCGGTCGCCGTACATAGCCTGAGGTCCGTACACCGTTTCCGAACTGGCGTAGATAACACGATTCGCTCCCATAATCTTGGCAGCTTCAAAAGAGTTATTCATGCCGAGTACGTTCACTTTTGTCTGGAGTCGCGGATCGATTCGAACGCCACCGCCCACCATAATGAAAGCCCAGTTGATTACACTGTCGATGGAATGGAGCTTCATCACGTTCATGATATCTTCTATCTGAGATACATCCCCGCGCACATAATGGAACTTATCAACATTCCCTGCGATAGTCTTTATAAACCACTCCGGGGGCGGCATAAGGTCCATAGATACCACGGTGACAATATCAGGGTCCTTACAGAGGGCAGCCGCAGTTTTCCTTCCGAAAAGTCCGCTGCCTCCCAATACCAGTACATTCATATAATACCTCCTGAAATTATAAAGGTGAAAAGCTAAACGATTATAACACTTTTTGACAAGCTAGCGCACAGGGACTAAACTATGTCAGAATACAAGAAATCAGCTTTAACCAGCCTGCAATCCTGTCATGTCTGGGGAGGTTCTTATGCTATTGAAAGATAAGGTGGCTATCGTTACCGGGGGTGGTTACGGAATCGGCAGGGCAATCGCCCTCGCTTTCGCTAAAGAAGGGGCTGACGTGGTAGTGGCAGCGCGAACCGAATCAGCTCTCCAAGAAGTAGCCGGAGAAATCGAAAACCTTGGCAGGAAAAGCCTGGCGGTGAAAACCGACCTTTTAAAACCCGAAATGCCGTTGACTATGATAAAAAAAGCTCTGAGTGAATTCGGTAAAGTCGATATCCTGGTGAATAACTCCGGTGCCGAAGGGCCTATCGCTAACGTTGCCGAGATGGACTTGAAAGGATGGAACGACCTTCTGGCAGTAAACCTTACCGGGGCTATGATTTGCTGTCGCTATGTCCTGAATAAAAGCATGATTCCCCGTCAGAGCGGGGCTATTATCAACGTTTCTTCCGCGGCGGGTAGAAGAGGACTCCCGACCAGAAGCGCCTACAGCTCTTCCAAGTTTGCCCTTATCGGCTTTACCCAGAGCCTGGCGAACGAGGTGGGACGATACGGTATCCGCGTCAACGCCATCGCCCCGGGGGCAGTCGAGGGTGAACGTCTCGAGAGGGTATTTAACATATCTGCCAAGAACCTAGGCATCACCTACGAGCAGGTGGTGGCCGGTTCCAACGCACGGTCGGCTCTCGGCAGGATGGTCAAACCCGAAGAAGTCGGTGACCTGGCGGTGTTTTTAGCGTCGGACAAATCCAGCGGTATTACGGGGCAAACCATAAATATCGATGCCGGTGCCAACTTCAATTAATCGTGATAGTAAAAAGGATTAATATGAATTTTATACAATCATTTATTCTCAAGGTTTATCCTGTGGCAGTAGTCATTATCGTTCTGGCAGGAATCGGGGTTTTTATTTCGGCGTTCCTGGCTTCAGATATACAACTCCAGATAGCCCTGGGACTGGGCGGCGTGGGACTATTTTCTCTCGGGCCGATATTCATTAAACTTGCCCGGGATGCCAAGAAAGCACAGGAGAAACTCGACGCCATCATAGCCAAGCTGGATGAACTCCAGCAGGAACTGCAAAAGAAAGAAGAACCTGGTAAATCAGGGGTCGCTATCGCTGATATTATCAATTCCAGTCTGAAATTCTACTCTGAATTCAAGGACAGGGAAAAGAAGGAGGAATGATTTCCTGACGCCCGGTATTATCTCCATTTCCATAATCCGGGAAAGGATTTATAAATTATGGCAGGGATTTTATCATACGGAGCCTATATACCTCTCCGCAGGCTGGGACCGGGCACCCAGGGATGGAATGCTACTGGCGAAAAATCCGTAGCCAACTGGGACGAAGACAGCCTGACAATGGCGGTAGCCGCCGCTATAGATTGCCTGGGGGATATCGACCGGAAAACGGTTGACGGACTCTATTTCGCCACGACGACGCCGCCCTACGGTGAGAAGCTAGCCGCCACCACCGCAGCCTGGGCGACCGACCTGCGAACCGATATAGTAACCGCGGATATTACCGATTCGTTACGTGCCGGTACCGCCGCCTTGAGGATGGCGGCAGACACCGTGGCAGCGGGGACGGCGAAGCGTCTTCTGGTCACCACATCCGACCTGCGAACAGGTTCCGGAAACATGAATAATAATTTAGGCGATGGCGCCGCCGCTCTACTCATCGGGGATGGCGATGTAATAGCCACTATAGAAGCCGGTTACTCGCTGAATAACGAGTTGCTGGATGTGTGGCGTTCCAGCGGCGCCGGGAACGTACGCTCCTGGGAAGACCGCTTTGTCTTTGAACAAGGCTATCTAAAAGTGGTACCACAGGCTGTAAAAAGCTTCCTAGAAAAGACCGGCATTTCGCTCAATGTCGTTAATAAGGCTATCCTCTACGGACCCGACTTGCGACGGCACCGCCAGATGGCGGGTATACTGGAACTAAAACCAGAGCAGGTGCAGGACCCCCTTTTCGATAAGTTGGGTAATACCGGCAATGCTTTCAGCCTGATGATGCTGGCAGCCGCCCTCGAAGACGCCCGACCGGGAGATAACATACTACTGGTAAGCTATGGCGACGGCGCCGATATCCTCCTGCTGAAGGTAACCGATAAAATCAAAGATATGAAGGAAAGGTGGGGAATCAAGCGTAGTCTGGCCGCCAAAACGATTTTACCCAGCATCGGCGAATATAACGCTTACCGAGAGTTCGCCAACTCAGACCCTGAGGGATTCGGGGGGTCGTCGGCATCGGTTATTGCCCGCGAACGTGACGCTATTTATAGTCTGCACGGCGTGAAATGCCTGACCTGCGGGACCGTCCAGTATCCACCCCAGAGAATATGCACCAACTGTCATACCAAAGATAACTTTGAACCCTACAGCTTTGCTGATAAGAAAGGCAGGGTATTTACCTATACGCTGAAGTATGGCGGCGATATCCCGCCTTTCGCCCGCCCGGGAGTTGACACCATGGTTGATTTTAAAGGCGGCGGGCGGGCGCTTTTCGGGATGACCGACATGATAGCCGATGAAGTAAAAGTGGGCATGGACGTTGAAATGAGCTTTCGGACGCTGGGTTCAGGCGGGGGTATCCATAACTATTTCTGGAGATGTATGCCATCCCGAGAAAGCTGGCTGGCGAAGGAGGCCAAATAGATGGATAGTATTAAAGATAAAATTGCTATCGTCGGGATGGGATGTACCAAGTTCGGCGAAAACTGGGACAAGAGCGCCGAGGACATGATGGTGGATGCCGCCTCGGAAGCCTGTGAGGACGCCGGGATAGAGCTTAAAGATATTCAAGCGGCCTGGTTCGGCACGACCCGCCTGGGAACCGCCGAACCCTGCGCCACCGCGCTTAAGCTGGACTATATACCGGTTACCAGGGTGGAGAATTTATGCGCCACCGCCACCGAAGCCCTTCGAAATGCCTGTTTTGGTATTGCGTCAGGCGTGTATAATGTCGTTCTGGCTATCGGCGTTGAAAAGCTCAAGGACCAGGGCATGGGCGGTCTGGGCACGGTAAGCGGCGCCGGGGGCAACGGCACTCTGGAATGGGGTATGTCAGCGGCGATGTTCTTCGCCAGAATGGCTACCCGATACATGAACCACTACCGCTTGAGTTACGAAGAATTTAAGCAAATCCTGGCAAAAATCTCGGTAAAGAACCACCACAATGGCTCTCTGAATCCCCGGGCCCATTTCCAGAGAGAGATAACCGAAGAGCAAGCCATCAACGCCCCCATGGTGTCCTGGCCTCTGGGACTTTATGACGCCTGCGGTGTTAGCGACGGCTCGGCGGCGGCTATTCTCTGTCGGGCGGATATGGCAAAAAACTTCCGCGACGACTATGTCCTAGTCAAGGGACTGGGGCTGGCGGTAGGTGCGCGCCAGGGATACCTGCAGCCTGACTACGACATGGTTCACATGGAGGAGAGCGTACGCGCTGCGAAGCAAGCCTATGACATGGCGGGTATCAAAGACCCCTTTAAAGAGATAGACCTTGCCGAGGTGCACGACTGTTTCACCATCACCGAACTGGTTATCACGGAAGACCTGGGATTCTGTCCGCGGGGTAAAGGACCGGAATACGTTAAAAACGGCACCTTTAAACTGGACGGCGAACTGGCGGTCAATCCCGACGGTGGACTGAAAAGCTTCGGGCACCCCATCGGCGCCAGCGGCCTGAGAATGATTTATGAAATATACAAGCAGATGCAGGGAAAGGCCGGCCCACGCCAGCGGAAAAACCCCAGCCTGGGCTTGACCCATAATTTTGGCTTGAATCCGGGCAGCGGCATCGGCAGCGTGGCGATATTGGGGCAGAGGGACTAATATTTTAAGTCATTGCGAGTCCTTCCGCTGAAGGACGAAGCAATCCGCTTTCTCTCAGGGGACGGATTACTTCGGGCGTAGCCCTCGTAATGACAGGTATTTATCACTAAGGAGGTCGGCATGATAAATAAAGTCGTCGGCAGCTTCGATGAAGCGGTAGCCGATATTTTCGACGGTGCCGTTATCCTCATGGGCGGCTTCGGGCCCGCCAACGGAACACCGAGCAATTTATTAAGAGCTCTGGCCAGACAGGGTGCCAGCCAATTGACACTCGCCGCCAATACACCAGGATACGGTCGTGCACCGGAGGGTTCCAAGCCCTTCCGTAAGACTCCACCCAACTATGATGACGGCGGATTGCTGATACAGTCCGGTCAGGTAAAGAAGGTTATCTGCGCTTTCCCCGGTATGAACCGACCCGGCATGACCGCCCCGCTGCACCAGAAATGGGAAACCGGCGAGCTGGAAGTAGAGATGGTACCCCAGGGTACCCTGGCGGAAAGAATCAGGGCGGCCAAGGCGGGAATCGGGGCTTTCTATATTCCCACGGGTGCAGGAACGGTTATGGAGAATGGTAAGGAGAAGCGTGTTATTGACGACCGCGAATATATCCTCGAATATCCCCTTAAAGCTGACTTTGCCCTGGTAAGGGCGTATAAAGCCGACCGCTACGGCAATTGCGTTTATCAGGGAACCTCCCGCAACTTCAATCCTGTCATGGCGGGTGCGGCCAAGGTAACCATCATCGAGGTTGATAAACTGGTAGAGCTGGGCAGCCTCGACCCGGAAGTAATCGTCACCCCTGGTATCTATGTCGATCGCATAGCCGTCAGAGAAAACGGTAGGAAAGGGGCCTGAGATGAAAGAAAGACTTGACGAACAGACGATGGCTCTCAGAGTGGCTAAAGAGTTCCGGGACGGCATGATAATCAACCTGGGCTTCGGTATTCCCACGCTGGCTGCTAATTTCATACCCGAGGATATCGAGGTTATTTTCCACGCTGAAAACGGCTGCCTCGGCTATGGTCCCATGCCCACGACGGAAGAGGAAGAGGATTTTCACCTGGTGAACGCCACGGGTACCTTCGCCACACCCAAGCCCGGAATGTGCTTCTTTGACCACGCCGACTCTTTTTCCATGATAAGGGGCAGGCACATCGATTTATGTGTCCTCGGCGGTTTACAGGTATCGGAGAAGGGCGATCTCGCCAACTGGGCAACCGGAGTCGGCCGGCCGGGTAACATCGGCGGCGCCATGGACCTGGCGTTCGGAGCATATCACCTCATTGTCGTGATGACTCATACCACTAAAAATAACGAACCCAAATTGCTCAAAAAATGCACCTATCCGCTGACGGCGCCGCGCTGTGTGAATCTTATCGTTACTGATATCTCGGTAATTGAAGTAACATCTGACGGTTTGCTTCTAAAAGAGACCGCGCCTGGATGGGAAGTTGAGGACGTCCAGGACATAACCGAACCCGAATTAATAATCGCTCCCGACCTCAAACAAATGGCACTGTAATATATTCATAATCGACTCGACCAAGGAGGCTACCGATGGGAAAACTCGACGACAAGGTAGCGCTGGTAACCGGCGCCAGCCGCACTATCGGCAAGGCTATCGCCATTGCTCTGGCTAAAGAAGGCGCCAAGTTAGTTGTGGCGGCGCGTACTCTGGAGAAACTAAACGATACGGCGGCTATAATCAGGGAATCCGGCTCCGAAGCGCTGGTCGTGCCCACCGACGTACGAAGCGAAGAGGAGATAGAGAGTCTGTTTAAAAAGACCATGGAGCATTACGGTCGACTCGATATTCTCGTTAATAATGCCGGTATTTTCGGGTCCGGCCCGATTGATGAGTTATCCACGGAGACCTGGGATGATGTTATCGCCACCAACCTCCGTAGCGCGTTCCTGTGCAGTCGGGCTGCCTTCAGGATTATGAAAGCGCAGGGCGGTGGGAGAATAATAAATATCGGCAGTGTTTCGGCGTCCCGCGTACGGCCGGAAAACGCCCCCTACAGCAGCGCCAAGTTCGGCATGGTCGGTCTGACCCAGACTATCGCCCTGGAAGGTCGCGACCATAATATCAACTGTGGCATCCTGCATCCCGGAATAGTAATTCGTGATGATATGCCGGAACATATCAAAAAAGATAAGAATATACCAGCGATGTCTTCGGAAGAAATCGCCGCCACTGCCGTTTACATGGCATGTCAGCCACCCCATGTTAACATTTTGGAGCTTGTCCAGTTACCTAAAGACCAGCCGTACCTGGGGAGGGGATAAGGCGTAGAGCTAATCGGTGGCGTTAATCACTATCCTGGCATCGAGAGCCACTATGCTATCGCCAGCAGCCAACATTGGATTTATGTCAAGTTCACCTATTTGAGGATTGTTCTCGATAAAATCAGAGATTTTAACAATAATAGTTTCAAGTCGAGAGACATCAACCGCCTCCTGCCCGCGGTAGCCCTGTAAAAGCGCATATCCTTTAATTTCCCTGACCATTTCGGCGGCATCCAGCTTTGAAACAGGCACCAGCCGAAAAGCCACATCTTTTAACACTTCTACCAATACACCGCCAAGTCCAAACATTATTACCGGACCGAACTGCAGGTCTTTGTTCATGCCGATAATTACTTCAACGCCAGGCGGTGCCATTTTTTGTACGGATACTCCTTCTATTCCGGCCCCGGGTTGCTTTTGCTTTACGGAAGATATCATTTCGCGGTAAGCCCGGCCGACCTGTGCGGCGTTAGCCAATCCCAAAACCACCCCACCGATATCACTTTTATGCACGATATCCGGTGAGATTATTTTCATCACGACCGGGAAACCGATTTCTTTACTAAACGAAATAGCTTCCTTCTTCGTCCTCGCCAGACGGGTTTTATTAACGGGTATCCCGGCTTTCTTGAGAAGCTCTTTAGATTCGACTTCGTTCAGGAATTTCCTGGAATCCTGTCTTTTAGTTTCTGGTAAATGACCGCTTTCTTTATAAACACTTTCGGAAAAAACTATGTTTTTTCTATCCTCAAGATATTTACGGTACCACGCCAGAGAACGCATCACCCTGGCGGCGCGCCGCGGATGTGAGTATTCCGTTAATTTTATCTTCGGAGGAGAAGAAATATCATTTCTCTCCTGTCGAGGATTAAATGACAACCTGTTGATAAACACCATAGGTTTGTTGTGTTTCTTTATGTCCTTGTCCAGTATTCTGAGGTTTTTTTCATTCTCTTCCTGCAGGGCACGGAACTGCTCCGGTTTGATATCCCCGATAGGGCCGTGTACCGTAGCCATCGGCGGCAGCAGGGATATCACGCAGTCTACATTCCTGTCCGCTAAAAGAAGGCTCAGGCAGGATACAACGGTTTTATCGCCCGGCATCGGGCGGATGCCTACCAGGTCGACCGGATTGCCGTGAGACCACCGCGGGGGTAGAATGGCACTCAGTTTTTTGAGAGTCACCGATTCCAGGGAAGCTATACTTAAACCCTCTTTCTCGCATACCTCGGCGGCAACCACGCCGAAACCGCCACCCATCGTAAGTATGGCTACTCTATTGCCGCGGGGCAAAGGCAGGTTCAACAGAGCCAGGACCATATCACAGAGTTCTCCTTCGTCTTCGGCCCTGATTACCCCGGACTGATTGAAAGCTGCTGTATAAACTTCATCCGAGCCGGCTAACGCCCCGGTGTGCGAACGGGCTGCCCTGGCCGATTCTCCGGTGGTACCCGATTTCATCACGACAATCGGCTTTTGGGTCGTTATCTCTTTAGCCAGATTATAGAAGCGCCTGCCTTCTCTCAGCCCCTCGATATAGGCGGCGATTACTTTAGTGTTATCATCCTGTGCTATATATTCCAGATAATCTTCAAGATGCAAATCGGCTTCGTTGCCGGTACTGACCAGCTTACTGAGTCCGATTCCCTGTCCGGCGGCAGTCTGCATGATACTCGCACCAAGCGTCCCGCTCTGACTCAGCAGTGCCAGAGGGCCCGGGGGAATCATACCAGCAACACCGGCGCTGGCGACGTGGGAGTGCATATCGGCATGACCGATGCAATTGGGACCGATAAAGTGAATGCCGGCTTTTCTGGCAATGGCTAGCAGTTCGGCTTCCAGCCTGGCGCCTTCCTCATCGACCTCGGCGAATCCCGCGGAAATAATTACGGCGGCTTTGACCTTTTTCTCCGCACACTGACGAAAGACCTGGGGTACGATAGCGGCGGGAACCACGATTATCGCCAAGTCGACTGTATCATTAATATCGAGGATTGTATCGTGACATTTTATCCCCAGGACTTCGGAACAATTAGGATTAACAGCATAGACACGCCTTCCCTTTTTTGCCTTTGCCGAAGCAACGGCCGCCCTCGTGGCATCCAGCCCCCAGGAACCGGGAACCTCCTTAGCGCCAATCACGGCTATCGAGTCGGCAGCAAACAGGGCGTGCCAGAAACTATCGGTATGGTGTTGCGGATTATTTTGAGAATTCATTCGGACACTTCTATTATATGCATAGAACAGTTTTAATTGAAAGTGGGTTAGTTATCTTTTCCCGCCCACCTCCCTTTATGGAAAAGAGGGGGCTTCGCCCCCTCTTGAACACCCCCTACTTCTTGTAGAAGTCCTCTCTCGTTCCTTTACACTACAGGGTGGGGGGTTAAGGAGGCGGCGTCATCTTTCAATCATTCAAGATACTGGCCTGCTTTGAACAAATTAATAATGAGCATGATTCCCTTTGTTAATATTCCCCCTTCCTTTACCAAAGGAAGGGGGCTAGGGGGATGGATTCCGTAAAAAAGGGGTGAAATTAAAAAAGGGGGCGAAGCCGTAAATACGGTCTGACCCCTGTCTAATTAGCTCCAATATAAACTATTCTTTAGCTGTAATATAGTTTGAAGATTCCGATGCCTCGTTAGGGTCGAAGTTCTTCTTAATTTTCCTCAACAGGATATGGTAATTATGCGCTTCCGGTCCGTACATATCGTGGAGGGCGTCGCTCCAGACATGGTGGGGCACGCCGAAACGACCCCTTATCGCGGTTTTATTAGCCTCACGGCTGAGCATTCCCTGGACCTTCATGATATGGTCAGGCCCGGCCGGATTATAGCGTATAAGAATCTCACCGTGACCGGTATGACCGTGCTCGATGGACTGTATAAACGGGTGAATATAGTCGTCCATGATAAGACCCTGGTCGATAAGC
This sequence comes from uncultured Dehalococcoidaceae bacterium, assembly GCA_964503235.1. Classification (GTDB taxonomy): domain Bacteria; phylum Chloroflexota; class Dehalococcoidia; order Dehalococcoidales; family RBG-16-60-22; genus W425. Next base: position 18,553 of record CAZCZJ010000001.1, read on the forward strand.
TGTTGCTTTAAATTCGAGGTATGCAGGATATAGCGGGTCATCAGCGGGAAGACATCCGAACCGCCGACGGTTCCGCCACCCCAACCCGTAGCACGTGAAGTCTCGCGAATAGAGCCGGTAATTCGAACAAACCTCCAGAGAAAACCAGCGCCCATTACGGGGTCCTCGACGTCCTTAAGCGACATGGCATCGGTCTCCTTCATTATCTCCTCCAGCGCGCCCTTCTTATAGGCAAAATCGTTGGCGGAATTACCGACGATAATCAACAAAAACCCCGGACCCTGCACCTGGCTGGCAAACTTCGCTAAATAGTCCAGGTCTTCCTGGTTATCGGTAGCGATGTTGGAAGCCATCATGGCGGCGTTGAAGCCCATCAACGTGAAGCCTATTTCCGCCTCTCCCACCCTTTTAACAGCATCAATCGTCACATCAATATCTTTGAAAGACAGGTATCTTATCATGAAGTTCGGCGGCATTTCCGGGTGCCGGTACTGCGGGCAGACACCTTCAACGGGAAATACTGCCGGACCCGGCCAGTGGTATATCTTTACCGCGCCGGCCGTGAAGACGCCCAATCCGGCCAGAGGTGTGGAGTTACCCCTGATAATACCTCTCAAAGACGGTCCGGGACCGTCGCCGCAAAACCAGTCGCCGTGAGAACCGAGGGAGCCCAACTTGACGATTTCGCCGTCGCCGGTTACCCACTCTACCGCCAGCATATTTCTTTCGGTATAGCTGCCGCTCTGGCTCATGTGTCCCAGACCCACGTGAGATGCCAGCGGCATGACCGAGCAGTTCGCCCCGGCACCACATTGATTACAGGTCAGACCGCGTTTCATCAATTCGGACTGGAGCTGAGCGCCGATAACGTATGGCTCGACGGCGGCATACATACCCTTTTCATTTATTTCCAGGATACGGTTCATGCGACGCAGGTCTATCTTGATACAATTCGGCGCTACAGGGTCGCAGTAAAGCCAGCCGGTACTCGATGCCTTATACTGTACCTTTTGCTGGTTACAGAGTTTTACGATTGCCTGGACTTCCCGGGTATTAGAAGGGAGAGTCACAGCTTCGAACCGCGGTATATAGGTCACTTTTTCCGGCATGGTCTTTTTCCGGATAGGAAAAGAATAAGATTCCGTAACAACAGGGTCATCAGAAACATTCTCCGGCCCGAGTATATCCTCTAGTCTTTTATAAAAATCCCTATCGAGAGCCATTTTCCATGACCTCCTTTATACTGCCCTCTCCACCAGCTCAACGACATCATATACTTTCAATTTGCTACCGGTCTCTTTAATAGCCTTTACGAAATTCTGCTCACACCAGGGACAGGCAGTCACTATCGCCTCAGCCCCGGTGGCTTCGGCTTCCTTTATCCTCTCATCGGCCGTCCACAGGGAGAACTCGGGATTGGACTCATTGACACCACCACCAGCACCACAACACCAGGCGTACTCCTTTATCCTTACCATTTCCACCATTTTCAACCCAGGTATACTCTTAATGACATCCCGCGGCGGTTCGTATACACCGTATGTACCGCGCCGGAACTCCTTATACGGCTCGAAAACACGTATATGTCCCGGTACCTCCTTGCCCTGCCAGTGTATCCAGGGCTCCCCCAGCCTCCCCAGATAACACGGGTCATGATAGGTTACCGTCATACCCACTTTCTTCTTCGGCTTGAGATTGCCTTCCTTAATGATCCTGTCCAGATATTCGGTAATATGTACTACTTCCAGGTCTCCCCTGAGTTCATACTTATCATAGAGAACCTTGAATGCCTGATAGCCGTCAGCACAGCTGGTTACCAGTGTTTTGGCACCAGACTTCTTGATCATTGCCATGTTCTGCTTCGCCTGGTTCAGGAAGTCTTCCTTATAGCCCATCTGGTAGGCACGACCGCCGCAGCATGTCTCGTTATTACCCCCAATACCAACATCGATACCAGCCTTTTGTAAAAGTTTTACGGTGGCTTTAGCAAGCTTCCACATATCTTTGTTATAGCTGGTCAGGCAGCCGACTTGGTAAATAACATCTACCTTCTCTTTGGTATAGTCTTTTACCTTGAGTCCTGCCGCCCATTCTCCCCGCTTGCTCCTGGCCCCCGGTACCATCGTGCCCTGTTTCCTGAGACTGCCGATTACCTTGTCTAAAGCCGGGTTGGTATGCCCTTCCTCGACGGCTTTTATCCTCGTCTCGTATATCGGCTCTATTACCTCCATGTCCATGGCATACTTACACGATACGTCGCAGGCCCCGCACATCTGGCAGTTGTAGATGATATCCAGAAGCTTGTCTGTATATTCAAGCCGGTTCTCCAGCATAGCTACGCCAATACCCATACGGCCGCCACCGGAATAGGCGTGAAAGTTATACCTGGATATACTGGGGCAGACGTTAACAGGCTGATATCCCGATACCTTTTCAAAGGGTATGAATTTACAGGCGGAGCACCTTCGGCACGTTTCCATTTCATTCCGTAAATCTTCCAGTGCCATCTCTATTCCTCCTTGATTTGCCTACTGAAAACCTGACTTCGGAAATGTATTAAAAGCAGAGCTTCCCCGGGTTCATGATACCAGCCGGGTCAACAATCGATTTCACCTTGCGTAATGTCGTCACTGTGGCCGCATCCCGGTTCATAATCATATCGGTACTTTCACCGTAAGGACGGGAAAAGAAAGCCCCCTTATCCATCAGCTTTCTCACAGCGCTTACGGATAATTGCTTTACTCTTTCCACATCAACCGGATTTGCCGGATTATAAAAAAGGTCGAATTCAACGTGATAATTTACTCCCTGGACTATCGGCTGGATATACACGCCCATATCGGGGGTCGCGTAACCGACCTCCTCAGCGACGCTGTACATTGTCTCTATCAACTCGCCAACCTTCTGGAAATCCGAAATGAAGAATATTTCATAGCAGGCCCAGTCGGCGGGCGTTTTCCAGTAGAAATCACCCGGTGGTGCCTGCACCGCTTTGAGCAACTCAAAAGCTGAAATACTACCCAGGGACTGTGCCGGCTCCACACCAACACGCTGACATAATTCCTTGATATCCTGTACCTGTCCCTTGACCCTTTCTTCGGGCAGGTAGTCATAACCGGCGACGTTATAGAACAGTATCCAAGCAGGCAAAGAGCTTTTTATCCGGTTATAGTCGGCAGGCTTTCCTCTGGCCATAATAGTAGCCATATCGGTATTATTTAAGATAAAGCATTCGTTCACCAGCCTCAGTCTCTGCAGCCAGTGTACCGTCTCCATTATCCTGTCCAGGTCCGATGCACCTATCAGGAAAGGCTCTTCTGCTTTGGGTATGATTTCGCATCTTGCCGAAGCCCAGGTAACGATGCCTACCGTACCCTGGGCAGCCTGTATTACGCGATACCATGATGCGGAAGACGGTCCGGCTGCCTCTTTCTGCGCCCCACCGACCTCCCACTGTTCCTCCAGCGTGCCCGGTCCGGCAGCGGCTCCGGTGCGGAAAAGGTCACCGCTGCCATATATAATCTCCACGTCACAGAGAGGGTCGGCGATATCCCAATGGTACTTGGGCATGACCACAGGTTCCCTCTCCAGCATACTACCGACAACAGATTTAGATTTCCGGGGCATGAGAGGTATATTCAGCCTGAGACCTTCTTTAGCCACCGCCGGTATCAATTCCCCGAAAGTCACCCCCGGCTCGAACATGACCACACGGTTGTACCGGTCTACCCTGATTATCTTTGTCATACCGCTCAAATCAACGATAACAGCGCCGCCGACGCTGGGAACGGTATCGCCGCGAAAATGAGGGGCTCCCGAGCTTACCGGCACCAGCGGGGTATTCGTCTTATTGGCAAGTTTTACTAATTTCTCAATGTCAGCCGTTTTCTTAACTTTCACAATGTATTCCGGATTCAGTTTATTAACAAAGCTCATATCGCTGGCATATTCCCCCAGAGCAGCGGGTTTATCACTGACATTCCCGGCGCCGACTATTTTTATCAGCTTAGCTTTTTCAACCATAATATCCTCCTCATTATCTGTCCTGTATACCTGAAAAATGGAATACCACCACAGGGTAAAATAGTCATTCGTATTTTCGCCTTCATGATAGCTTTCCGTTAGTTCTGATGTCAATTATCCCGGTTATACTATGTATTAGAGTCAGCTTTAATAGCTATTGTTTTAAGGATTCTTACCTCACCCCTGACCCCTCTCCAGCCTTAAACATCAGTTAAAGACCAAAATTATAACTGGCTGGAGAGGGGAGTAAGTAAAAGATGGGGCTTCGCCCCCTCTTAAAAACACTCCCCCCCTTTCAAACAGACTAAATAGCGAGCATTGAATATATATCTGTTTGAGAGTGGGTCAGGGGGAGAGCGCTCTAAATCGACCAAAACCAGACAAAACCGAAGTAACACTAAATTGACAAAAGAACAAGCGTCATTTATAGTATGCCAGAGATAACACCCGGTAAATCACACCGGGGAGATACCACCTCATAGCCCAACACCGGGATAATTCGTACAAGACGCATGATACACAAGGAGGATTAAATGTTACTTTCAGACAGGGTAGCGATTATTACCGGAGGTTCAAGAGGGATGGGAAGAGCCATTGCCCTCCGGTTCGCTGAAGAAGGATGCTCTTCGGTCATCGCCGATCTTCTTGATAAAGAGGCGGAACAAACCGTTAAAGAGGTCTCGCAAAAAGGGAAAGAGGCTATCTACGTACGCTGTGACGTTACCGACAGCCGTCAGGTGAGAGCAATGGTGGATAAAGCCGTCGCTAAATTTAAAAAAGTTGATATCATGGTGAACTGCGCCGGCATAGGCAAGCCCCCCAAGCTTATCGGTGATATTTCCGAAGAAGAATACGACCAGGTCGTGGCAGTTAATATGAAAGGCATTTTCCTGTGCCTGCAGGCAATAGCACCTCATATGAAGGCGAACAACTACGGAAAGATTATCAATATAGCGTCTCTGGCGGGAGTCGTGCCGGCCGCATTTTCAATTCATTACGCCGCCGCCAAAGCCGGTGCGCTGCATCTATCGAACTGCTTCGCCCTGGAAATGGCTAAATACAACGTATGCGTTAACGCTATTCTCCCGGGCATGATCCGGACCGATATGACCGCCGATTTTGCCCCTCCCGGCATTCCGGACCTTGATAAATTCATGGGCGAGATGGCTAAAGGAATACCGTTAGGCAGGGAAGGTACTACAGATGATATTGCATCGGCAGCTTTGTTTCTGGCTTCAGACCAGTCTTCATATGTTACCGGGGACAGCATCAGTGTCGGGGGCGGTATGCCCGGGAGAGGTGCGCCGTAGCCGTAATAATTTCGTTTTCATATTAGGCGCAGCCCCGGTATATTTTAACAATTACTTAAAAATCTGGTACTATGATTAATTAAAATACAAATTTTCCACCAATATCTGTAAGTGGATGAAAAGCGAATACTCTTTTGGTTGCGTGATGCTTAAAAGAAACAGGTCATTTCTGTTAATACTACTTACATTGATGGTACTGGCAAGCGGGATAACAGGTTGCGGTGGTCTATCATCGGCAAAAACACAGGATGGCGCGTTCCCTTTTTATAAAGACCGTGTCGCGACAATCCGCATCGTGATGGAGGAAGAAGACTGGTCTTTCTGCCTGACCAACGCCTTCGAGGAGCAGTACGTTCCCGCCGATTTCTGGTTCGACGAAGAATTGATTCCCGATGTCGGTATCAGACCCAAAGGAAACTCGTCACTGGGTCAGGCTGTCGGCTGGGACAGTCCACGCATACCCCTGGCGATTGATTTTAATATATTCAACCGGGCACGTAATTTCCATGGTGTAAAGAAAGTATTTCTCAACAACGGATGGAGCGACCCCACCCTGATACGGGAAGTTGTTGCTTACGAGATATTTGCCGAAATGGGGATACCCACCCCGCGTGCTTCTCTCGTCGATGTGTGGGTAAACGATACTCACCTGGGTGTTTATACCATGGTGGAAATGATAGACCAGGCTTTCATCGCGCGTCACTTCAATGACGCCACGGGTAATCTGTATAAACCGGAGCTGGTAGTGGCGCGGCTCGATTGGACGGAAGAAGATGCCGAGAAGGATTTTTCCTCGCCGTTTTTCCCAGAACCACCTCCCAGACATGATCCCGTTCTATATACCAATATCGGCGGAGCTCCTCTGATTGACCTTCTCAAGGCACTCGGCCAGGAAGAAATGGTGTCGCTATACACCCCGATTCCTCCCGCGGAAGGGAACCTATCCCGCGGTCTTCCCCCAGTGCGTATGCCAAGTAACTACCTTGATGCAATGGCATTAAAAACCAACGAAAATAACCCTGATTACTCGGGGTTATTCCGCTTTCTCGAAGTTCTTAATACCAAACCGTCAGACAATTCTCTAGCCGATATCGAGGAAGTGATGGATGTAGATGAAATACTCAAGTTTATTGCCACCTCTGATGTTATCTTACACCTGGATAACTATATCGGCATCGGGCACAATTATTACCTCTACGAGGTGGACGGCAAATTTTCTATCATTCCATGGGATGCGAACATGGCTTTCGGGACTTTTAATCTCGCCATTAAAAAGGAAGGACTCATTAACTACTATATTGATGAACCCACTGCTGGCCCAATGGTAAGATTTCCCCTTGTTTACCAGCTACTGAAACAGCCCGCTTATATGGAAAAGTACCGCGATTACGTACAGGAAGTTATCGACGAGCCGTTTGACCTTGATAGAGTCCTGGGACGTATCGACCAGCTTGTCGAAATGGTACGTCCTTACGCCCAGGCTGATATGGAGATGTTTTACTCCTACGAAGACTGGGAACGCTGCCTTACCGAAGACCTAAGACCACCGGATATTTTTGAAGGCTGGATGGCTGGAGGCCCTTCACCCCAGCTTCCCTTCTTTCTCTCAAGCAGCGAATCCGCTTTCCTGAAGCAAAATTTCGGTGTCAACAGCCTCTGGGAGTTGTTTTCCATAGAACTGACCGAAGAAGATATCGCCAAATTGGGAGAGGGGCTTAGCGAGGAAACTTATTCTCTCTTTTTACAGAATTATTACGGGCCGCTGATGGCACCACAGCCCCCCCATCAGCCTGGCTTCGGGCCAAACTCTCTGGGATTAATCACCTTTATCAAGGCACGCTATGAATCGGCTGTGAAGCAGCTAAACGGAGAAATACCCAGTGGCTCGGGCCGAGGTATGGGTAACGGCGGTGATATGTGGATGGCGGACATGTTTAATTTTTAGTTTGGAATTGTCCATCTATTAGGAAGGAATACATACCGAATAAATGAGCAAAGTTATCACTGATAATAAGCCCGTAAGCAGATTCGAACGGAAATTCTCCATACTCCCCAGGAATATCGGGTTTGCCCTCGCCTTCTTGAGGCAGGTCTGCCGACCTGACAGAGAATACCCCAAAGACCGGGTCAACAGTTTGTATTTTGATTCTGCTGACCTCGATGAATACATACGGTCGGCTTCGGGTGAGTTTAGAAAGAACAAGGTACGCATCCGCTGGTACGGCACGGTTCGCGAGGGCGCAGGAATCCCACCCGCATACCTGGAACTTAAATCCAGGGAGGGCTTTGCCAGCAGCAAACAGAGAGAGAAGCTTACCGTTCCTTCTGAGAACCTTTTTCCCGACCGCCTGTGCAGAGGTATCGTAGATAAAACGACGCTGAATAATACCCTGGCAAAATTCGGCCATTTCACGGAGGCACCGCTGAGACCGGTTATTGTCATATCTTATCAACGCTACAGATTCCAGGAAATACAGACGGGCATACGCGTTTCTTTCGATTATGATATCTCCGCATCGATGATTGCCCCGGAACTGCGACGTTACGAAAGCAGGTTAAGCCTCCCGAGCGCCGTTATTGAAGTCAAGGGCCCGACCCTGGAATTACCGTTTACCCTGCGGCGTATGAAATTCCTGGATACGGACTGGAGTCGATTCTCCAAATACGGATACTGCATTGACGCGTTTCTCTCTGACCCGGGCAGCGTAGCGCGTTTTTCACCCTCGGGAAAAATTATAGACCTATAGACTTGAAGGAGGACTTTTTATGTTTGACGGACTATGGGAACTCATTAACAGCCTGAAGTCCCCGGTGGGACTCTGGGAAGCCGTGCTTGCCATCCTTTTTTCACTGATAGCATCCATTATCGTGTATTTGATGTACCAGCTGTTTTACGGCTCCAGGCACATCGGTGCCGGGGTACATCGCACGTTCATCATCGGAGGTCCGGCCATTACGGCCTTATTCCTCGGTATTCAGGTTTCCATTCCTCTTTCTCTGGGACTTCTGGGAGCGTTATCATTCGTCCGTTTCCGCACCCCGGTGAAAGACCCGGCGGAAATCGGTTTCCTGCTGTTACTCATAGCTTCATCAATCGGCGCCGCCACGGATAACTATCTGGCAACCGGTATTCTGTTCGGGGTAGTTTTTATTGCCCTGGGTATTCAGTGGCTTTTCCGTAATCGCTTTAACCTGTTCGGACGTGGTAATCTGATGATTTCGGTTGACCAGCCATCCTATCCGGAACTTGAGAAGAAACTCTCCTCTTTTCTTAAGGACCGCCTCGGCGGACTCAGGATGGAGACTATGTCTGTAATAGAAGACAGGGTTAGCCTTCATTATCAGTACCGGAAAAAGACCGGTTACGACTGGGCAACCTTTACCAACGACCTCAACCAGATAGCGGCTCCGGCGAAGGTTGAGATATTTGTTGGTTAGTATATTGAGTACGCTTTCGTCCCGTTAAGATGTTTGACAAAGATGTTTGACAAAAATGAATAACAGATGGGTATAATTAAAGTGTAATCAAATCACGAGTTTCTGTATAACGGGAGGTTGAGGCGGGATGAGCACCAGGGTACCGACTATAAATATATCACATTAGTCGGTGCCCTTTTTTATTTTTCTGAAATTTGACCACAGGAGGTTTTTCATGAAAAAGGGGAAAAAGACCTACACAACCGGATTCGGCGCTTCAGTAGATAACGACCAGAACAGCAAGGCAGCCGGCGCCTACGGCCCGCTGTTGATTCAGGACACCCACCTGCTGGAGAAGCTGGGGCACTTCGACCGGGAGCGTATCCCGGAGCGCGTCGTCCACGCCAAGGGCGGCGGGGCGCACGGCTACTTTGAGGTTACGGCGGATGTTACCAAGTACACCAAGGCTAAATTCCTCTCGGAAATCGGCAAGCGTACCGATGTCTTTGCCCGCTTTTCTACCGTCGGCGGGGAGAGAGGTTCGGCCGACGCCGAGCGTGACCCCCGCGGCTTCGCCCTGAAGTTCTACACCGAAGAAGGCAACTACGATATGACCGGCAACAACACCCCCGTCTTCTTCATCCGCGACCCCTTAAAATTCCCGGACTTTATACACACGCAGAAGCGACACCCGGGCTCCAATCTCAAGGACGCCAGCATGTTCTGGGACTTCCTTTCGCTGACGCCGGAATCGGTCCACCAGGTAACCATTCTCTTCTCCGACCGGGGCACGCCGCGTACTTTCCGCAACATGAACGGCTATAGCAGCCATACCTTCAAGTGGTACAACGCCAAGGGCGAGTATTTCTGGGTGAAATATCACTTCAAGACAGAGCAGGGCATCGACAACCTGACCCGTGACGAGGCCACCGAGATGAAGGGGAAAGACCCCGACCACGCCGTCCGTGACCTCTATCAAGCCATCGAGCGCGGCGAATACCCATCCTGGCGGCTGGAGATGCAGGTAATAACCCCGGAGCAGGCCGAGAAATACCGCTTCGATTCCTTCGATGTCACCAAGGTCTGGTTCCACGCCGATGTCAAGCCGTTTACCATCGGGCGGATGGTGCTCAACCGAAACCCCAAGAACTACTTCGCCGAGGTGGAGCAGGCGGCTTTCTCTCCGGCTAACTTCGTGCCCGGTATCGCGGCCTCGCCGGACAAGCTCTTGCAGGGGCGTCTCTTCTCCTACCACGACACGCACATCCACCGTCTGGGCGTCAACTACCCGATGATTCCCATCAACCGCCCCAAGAACGCCGTCAACTACTACCAGCGCGACGGTTCTATGAACGTCGATAACGCCGGCGATGGTCCCAATTACTACCCCAACAGCTTCGGCGGGCCGGAGCCGCAGCCCGATGCCGCCGAGCCGCCTTTCGAGGTCAGCGGTGAGGCGCGCCGTCACCCCTATACCCACCCCAACGACGACTTCTTCCAGCCCGGCGAGCTTTACCGGCGGGTAATGACTGATATGGACCGCAACCACCTCATCGGTAATATCAACACGCATTTATGTAACGCCCAGAAGCGAATCCAGCTACGCCAAGCGGCCGTCTTCTATAAGTGCGACCCGGAGTACGGCAGCCGTGTTGCCGAAGGTCTGGGACTCGACGTGAAAGAGGTAAAGAGCCTTGCCGAGATGACCCAGGACGAACGTGCCGAGGCAACATCCTAGAGAAAATCAATAGCTACAATAAAAGAGACGTGGATTGAGTTGCCTCTCTCCACGTCTCTTCATATTTTGGTTTAACTCACCCCCGGCCGGTTATTCCAGGTGAAAGCTCCTGATGACGGCATCAATGATCGCCTCGTCATGGGCAAAGGTGCTGACCGGACCGAAACCCATTAGGTTGAAGCCGTCCTCCCCCCGCATGACAATAACACATTTCGCCGTGAGGTAAAAGCCCTCCATGGTGGCATTAAACACGAACTCATAGGCCGGGGTGCCATCATCCATGGTTATCTCGCCTTCGGAAAGCAGCTCGTAGTCGGGGAAATTATCAGTATATACCTGCCTGGCTCCGGCCACCGCCGCCTCAACACTGCCCGCTCCCGTCATCGTCCTGACCATCACCTCGGGCACTCCCGTATCGGCCCGGAGGTCGAGGATTTCCGCAAACCCACCGGTGGTACAGTCAGACCATCCCTCCGGGTAGGTGATGGAGAATCCGAATTCGGCGTTGGTATAGGTACCGCCGGGACTGGAGGCCGGCGGCTCATAAGTATAAGGCAGCAGCTCAAAGCTGTCGATGATATCGTCCAGCAGCGGCCGCTGCGCATCGAACCTGTCGGGTTCTCCGTAGACACCGACCATGATAAGCTGTCCCTCCCGCACCAGGACGATATAGCGGTACTTCTGCAGCTCACCAACGTCCTCATCACCCTGGCCGAGCATCTCGTAGCCGGAGATATCGTCGCCGATGGTGACGTAACCCTCGGAGAACATCTCGTATTCCGGCATCGTCTCCATGTACTCTTTAATTTCGGCAACGGCGTCTTCAAGGACAATCTCCCCGGTCTGGTAGTCTACCGATACGAATACCGAGAGACTCCCTTCGGGTTCGTTGCAGATGAAATAACAACTTGTCGGCCCGCCGTGAGTGTTCTCGTCCCATCCCTCGGGATGCTCAAAGGAAAAGCCGTGCTCCGTGTTCTCGTAGAGGGTCATGGTCAGGGCCGGGGAACCAGGTGTAGTCGTTTGGGTTGAAGTTGAAGTAGTGGCGGTTGTTGTTGCAGATGTCGTTGTGGCCGCCGTTGTCCCGCACTGGCAGCCAACTATGAACAGGGCCAGCACGGCCAGAACAGTCAAGATAAGGCTCATCCCGCCTCTTTTGCCTGTCATGGCCCCACTCCCTTTTTTCAGCTGATTCAGGTTTGTGTCATTCCGTCGTTTACACTACTCCTTTGTCCGTAGTATGTCAATGGTACTAATTTCCTATTACCAGTTTAATAATGAACGACATCATACCGCTCTTTCTACCAGCTCAACGACATCATATACTTTCAATTTGCTACCGGTCTCTTTAATAGCCTTTACGAAATTCTGCTCACACCAGGGACAGGCAGTCACTATCGCCTCAGCCCCGGTAGCTTCAGCTTCCTTTATCCTCTCATCGGCCGTCCACAGTGAGAACTCAGGATTAGACTCGTTAACGCCGCCACCGGCACCACAACACCAGGCGTATTCCTTTATCCTCACCATCTCTACCAGTTTCAACCCAGGTATACTCTTAATGACATCCCGCGGCGGCTCGTATACACCGTATGTACCGCGCCGGAACTCCTTATACGGCTCGAATACACGTATATGTCCCGGTACCTCCTTGCCCTGCCAGTGTATCCACGGCTCTCCCAGCCTCCCCAGATAACACGGGTCATGATAGGTTACCGTCATACCCACTTTCTTCTTCGGCTTGAGATTGCCTTCCTTAATGATCCTGTCCAGATATTCGGTAATATGTACTACTTCCAGGTCTCCCCTGAGTTCATACTTATCATAGAGAACCTTGAATGCCTGATAGCCGTCAGCACAGCTGGTTACCAGTGTTTTGGCACCAGACTTCTTGATCATTGCCATGTTCTGCTTCGCCTGGTTCAGGAAGTCTTCCTTATAGCCCATCTGGTAGGCACGACCGCCGCAGCATGTCTCGTTATTACCCCCAATACCAACATCGATACCAGCCTTTTGTAAAAGTTTTACGGTGGCTTTAGCAAGCTTCCACATATCTTTGTTATAGCTGGTCAGGCAGCCGACTTGGTAAATAACATCTACCTTCTCTTTGGTATAGTCTTTTACCTTGAGTCCTGCCGCCCATTCTCCCCGCTTGCTCCTGGCCCCCGGTACCATCGTGCCCTGTTTCCTGAGACTGCCGATTACCTTGTCTAAAGCCGGGTTGGTATGCCCTTCCTCGACGGCTTTTATCCTCGTCTCGTATATCGGCTCTATTACCTCCATGTCCATGGCATACTTACACGATACGTCGCAGGCCCCGCACATCTGGCAGTTGTAGATGATATCCAGAAGCTTGTCTGTATATTCAAGCCGGTTCTCCAGCATAGCTACGCCAATACCCATACGGCCGCCACCGGAATAGGCGTGAAAGTTATACCTGGATATACTGGGGCAGACGTTAACAGGCTGATATCCCGCCACTTTCTCCAGAGGAATAAATTTACAGATATTGCATTTATTGCATAATTCCATGTCTTCCCGGTAATCCTGTAATGCCATCTATTCCTCCTTCGAATCATCCACATGACCGTATTTAAATCCCAACTACATACCAATCAATTATAACTATGGTCGATATCCTGTCAAGTTAATTCCTATCCTATCTGGTAATTTCACTGTTTTCCCTGACCATGCCTATTTTACCTCACCCCCTTTTTCCCCCTCTCCAACCCGGTTCTCTACTGAAATAATTATATTAGACTGGTCGTAGAGGGGGAGAGATTTTGAGTGGGGGCAAAGCCCCCTCTCTCTTACACTCCCCTTTCCAATCAATTATTACTTAGGCTTGCCTTGATGCTCAAGGCTGGAGAGGAGTCAGGGGAGAGGCAAAGATATCAACAGGATACAGAAAGTATTTCTTACCGGTATTGATTCTCCCAATCCCTCACCGGACATAACCAGTAGAGATAGGTATGCCTACAATGCTATAATGACAGTATGAGCCTTCAGGAGGACTACCAATGGCTAGAAAACTCACCGTCATTCCGGAGCAGTGTTCGGGATGCCGTATCTGCGAACTGGTATGCGCCATTAAGCATTTCGGGGTGAACAATCCTAAAAAATCGGCAATAAGAATTATCAATACCTACCCTCACCCCGTGATGAGAATGCCCGTTGTCTGCAGCCAGTGCAAGGTGCCCGCCTGCGCCCAGGTATGCCCCACCGATTCCCTGCATCTGGTCGACGGCATCGTTCAACTCGATAAGGAAAGCTGCATTTCCTGTTTTAAATGCGTGGAAGCCTGTCCCTTCGGGGCCATCTACGCTCATGAAGAATGCGACCTGCCCATTAAGTGCGACTTATGCGGCGGCGAACCCGAGTGTGTCATCAACTGCCCTCTCGGCGCCCTCAGGATGATACCGGAACACGCTCTCGGTGAGACTAAGAGGCTGAACAATGTCCTGAGCTATACCCAGATGAGAGAGATAGAGTTTTACGAGAAGGGCGAGAAGAAGACCATCCATTACGCCGAGATAGGGAAGGAAGAGCTATGAGCATCAAGAGCGGCTATTTCAAGAAATATCTGCAGGTTGACCTTACGCATAACAGCCTGGACCGCCGCGAGCTGTCGGACGCTTTCCTTGAGAGGTATATCGGCGGGCGTGGCTTCGGTGCCAAGCTTGTCTGGGATAACCTGAAAAAGCATAATTTTAAAATCAATCCCCTGGGTGAGGAAAACCTGGTGGTGATTGCCCCCGGGCCGCTGACCGGTGCTTACCTGCCCTCGTCCGGGAAGAACTCTTTCGTGGCGATTTCACCGGCAACCGGGCTTTATGGTGACTCTTCCATCGGTGGCGGTTTCGGCGTTGAGTTGCGGCAGTCGGGAATCGATGCTCTTTCTATAACCGGTAAAGCTCCGGAGCTATCTGTCCTGTATATAGATAATAGCGAATCTTCCATAATTCCCATGCCCGACCTGAAGGGGAAAACTTGCCTGGAAACCGAGGGTATTATCCGGGAACGGCTGGAAACACAGACCGCCCACATCGCCACTATCGGACCGGCAGGGGAGAATTTAGTAAAGTTCGCCTGCGTTAATACCGACTGGGGTCGTAATGCTGGTCGCACCGGCTTCGGGGCTATTTTAGGCTCTAAAAACCTTAAAGCAATTGTCGTCCGAGGGCACCATGATATCCCGGTATATGATATCCGGGGACTGACTGCCGAAGCTAACAAGGCTTTTAAATACCTGAAAGAGCACAAGTTTTACAAACTATGGCAGCAGCAGGGACTGATGAACGTTATCGAGTACGCCAACGAAAAGGGCATTCTACCGACGTATAACTTCAAGGACAGCGTTTTCGCCAGGCATGAACAGATAAATGGGGAGACAATGCTTTCCGACTACAAGATAGGCGACGCCGCCTGTTTTTCCTGTGCCATGGGCTGCGCCAATATCTGCCTGGTGAAAAACGGCAAGTACACGGGCACCGTAATTGAAGGCCCCGAATACGAATCCTGCGCCATGCTCGGGTCGAATGTGGGTATCGATGATTTCGCGGCGATACTGGCGGGAAACCAGCTTTGCGATGAACTCGGTATGGATACTATTTCAACCGGTAACCTCATCGGGGCTATCATCGAAGGATATGAAAATGGGATTATTTCTCTAACTGACCTCGACGGAAAGGATATCACCTGGGGAGACGATGACGCGGTACTCGAGTTGATTAAAAAGATAGCTCACCGCGAGGGCATCGGTGATATCCTTGCCGACGGACCGCGCCGTATCATCGAGAAATGGCCTGAAATGGACGATATCATCCTTCAGGTAAAGGGACTGGAGCAGTCGGCCTACGACAGCCGCGCCGGCAGTTCCATGGCGCTGGCCTACGCTACGTCGGACATCGGAGCCCATCATACCAGGGCGTGGACTATCGCCCGCGAAATGGAAGAGGGTCAAAACTGGTCAGACGAAGATAGAGTCGAGACCGTAATATACCACCAGACGCTACGTCCCCTATTCGATATGCTGGGCGTTTGCCGTCTGCCCTGGATAGAGCTGGGATTGAATGAGAAACACTACGAATATTTTTACCAGCACATCACGGGTAATCAGCTCACCCTGGAACAGCTGCTTAAACTGTCGAAAGACATTTATGACCTTACCCGCCAGATAAACGTGCGTCTCGGCGTCAGCCGCAAAGACGATACCTTACCGCATAAAGTCCATGCCAGCCCGGCGTTAACCGGACCAAATGCCGGCAAAGTGGTGGATAAAGAGCATTTTCAGGAACTGCTCTCGCTGTATTACCGGAAACGCGGCTGGGACGAAGACGGCCTACCGCCCGATACGACAGAGAGCAAATTTGACGACTGATATCAGGAAGCCGTTGATACGGGGCAGGCAGGTATTATTCCCCGCCGCTCTGCAATTTGTTTGATGATTTCCTCACCTTCAGGAGATAATCCCAGTAATCCCAGTTCTTCCTGCAGAACTTCAGGTGTCCCGAAACCGCCAGCGTACCCGTTGGCACGGGCTACCGCTGTAGACAGGGTGAAATCGTTAATATCAGGGTATTTCGCCTCGAACTCGGCTTCCAGTCGCGGTATTCCCCGCAGGTAGTACTTCTGATGATAGTCTTCGGCCGGATAGAATATTCCCGCGGGGACAATCTCGGTGAATATCTGCCCGTTCATACTTGCCTGCAGATTATCTCTGGATTCCTCGGCCAGCGCCTTCTGCTCATCATTATGATAGAAGATAACAGACTTGTACTGGTCCGACCACGGCATAGTCGTAGGAGTATGACTGTACCAGAATACATCCAGAAGGTCGCGATAAGAAATCACCGACGGGTCATATACGATTTCAATCGTTTCACTGTGATTGCCGAGACTGTGATACGTGGGATTTTCTTTGTCACCGCCCGCATAGCCGACGCGCGTGCTGATGACACCCTGGAGACTCCCGAACCGGGAGTCGGGACCCCAGAATCAACCCAATGCAAATGTAGCCGTCTCAGTGACTGACGGTCTGTTTGTATCTAACGTTGGTTTTAATTTATCCATACCCATGACACTCAACTCCTCGCTTGTGCAGTTAGTTAAAATAGTAGCTGTGACAATTAACAACATTAATAGAGCGATAATTATAATCGAAAACCTGGTACTCTTCATTTAATAACTACCTTTCGATTGATATATCCTAAAGGCTGACAATCTCTATCGCTTTCACTGGACAGGCTCTTACGCAATCTCCGCATGCCCGGCAATAAGATGGTTCCGTCATGGGCACGAAATACGGCTCTTCCTGTTTGAGCAGTTTAGAAGGGCAGACCTGTGCCGCCGCACAAACACCATCGTCACACTCACTCGGGGTACACTTGGTGTAATCCAGCAGCGCCGTTTTCCTCGTCATCTGTACCATCTTTAATCCCATCCTGTCACGACTACTAAAGCCAACGGCTTTTTAACATCCGGATCCTCAGGTAGGAAATGAAAGGTTCCCTTTTGTCGAGGAGCCCTTGGTAAAACCTTTGGATATTCTCCTCTTAGGCCCCTTTTCACCACACATAGGGCAGGTAACCTTATTATCGTTCTCAAATAGTCCCCGGAATGATTCAAACTCTTCACCACATTTACGGCACTCGTATTCATATATTGGCATATTTATGCTCCCTCACCGTTCCAGTAATACTAGCTACAGTCTAATACAAACCGAGTCTGCAGTATGTGATTTTTGTCTCTATCACAAGTTGACAGCAAAGCTTGGTATCCTATATCCTTTTGACTGTAAAGACATTCTCTCCCAAAAGATTGTTTCTTCTCAGGAGGTCAAGCTAATGAAATCAATTACCGAACCCGCCCGAGAAACGAAGGTGGTCCGTGAAGCCGACATTGTGGTCGTTGGCGGGGGGCCCGGTGGTATCGGCGCCGCCGTATCCGCTGCCCGTAACGGGGCCGACACGGTTCTTATCGAAAGATACGGCTACCTGGGGGGCATGGGCACCGGCGGACTGGTTACCATTATCCCGCTGCTGACCGATTACACGGGTAAACAGCAGATTATCGGGCTTACTCAGGAATGGATTGACCGTCTTATCGCCCATAATGCCGTCGATTATCCCAAGAAAGAGCACTGGGGCTCCATGGATAAAGAAATCGTCAGGTATTACTTCCAGCGTAGCTTCTTCATGACGCGGTTGGACAGAGTAAGTTATGCCGCTATCATTGATGCCGAGATATCCAAGTTCATCCTGAACGAGATGGTGGAAGAAGCTGGAGTTAAAACCTACTGCCATGCCTGGGGCACCGAGCCTATTATGGAGGGCAATCACTGCAAGGGCGTTATCATCGAGAGCAAATCAGGCCGACAGGCCATACTCGGCAAGGTTATTATCGATTCCACCGGCGACGGCGACCTCCTGCCCTACGCTGGTATTGAGTTCGAAGACAACATCCCCCCGAACTTCCGCATCGCCAACCTGGCCCTGGTTTTCTGGGTAGATGGTGTTGACCTTCACAAGGTAAATGAGTTCCGTCAGAAAAATCCCAAGGAATTCATGGAATTATCCCGTAAAGCCATGGAAGGCGGCGGTCAAGGTAACTTCTTCGCCAGTAACCTCCCCGACCAGGACGCCGTTGTCTGGTTCCATAACCGTTACTCCAACAAAAGCCAGGTGGATGTCGAAGAACTGACACGCGTCGAGTTCACCGGCCGTAAAGTGGCTGTAAAGACCCTGGAATTCTTTAAAAAGAACATGCCGGGTTTTGAAAAGAGCTTCCTCGTCCTTACCGCGCCGCAGCTCGGTACCCGCGCCAGTCGCCGCATGATTGGAGAGTACCAGCTTACTCAGAAAGACCTGGCCGATAACCAGCCGTTCGAAGACACCATCGCCATCTTCCCGGACCTCGACCGCGGGCAGGAATCCCTGGACCATCCCAACATGTACATTCCTTACCGCTCCCTGCTGCCGAAGAACATAGATAACATGTTCGTTGCCTGCCGCGCTTTCTCCTCCGATGAGCATGTCCAGGAGTGGTTCAACCTTA
The DNA here is from genome assembly GCA_964503235.1 of uncultured Dehalococcoidaceae bacterium. GTDB lineage: Bacteria > Chloroflexota > Dehalococcoidia > Dehalococcoidales > RBG-16-60-22 > W425. The sequence continues at coordinate 37,093 of CAZCZJ010000001.1, forward strand.
TCCCGCACTGCATAGCCTTCGGCGAAGCTGCCGGCACGGCATCGGCGATGGCGCTCCGGGCCGGCGTCGGCATCAAGAACGTGGATATGAAAGCCCTGCAGAAGCAGCTTGCCAACCAGGGCGTCCCGCTTCCTGACGTTTCAAAAAAGGTAGACTATAAATACACCGGTCCGGCGTTGAGCACGCCTCCTTTCGGTCAACACTAGACGGCGGAGCCAAGGGGAGTGAATTAGATAATACAACGGAACTCAGGGGGTAGTAAACAGCTACCCCCTTAAAATTCGGAGGTCTTGTATGGTGAATAAACCCTCAACACGAACCGTCACCGAACCGGCGAGAGAGATAGAAGTACTCCGGGAAGCTGATGTCGTGGTCGTAGGCGGCGGTCCGGGTGGTATCGGCTCAGCGATTGCTGCCGCCCGCAGCGGTGCCAGAACAATACTCATCGAGAGATACGGTCATCTCGGCGGCATGGCCACCGGGGGACTGGTTAATATTATCCCCAACCTGAGTGACATCAGTGGTAAACAGCATGTTTTCGGACTTAATCAGGAATTGCTGGACCGGCTGGACCGGCGGGGAGGAGCTTCTTACCCCGACAAGAAAGACTGGGGTACTACCGACAGGAAAGTCGTCGACTATTATCTCGATGCCAATCTCGGCTGGTTTTACGTCCGTCAGGACCATAATATCGACCAGCAACGGGTGCTCTATTCCGCCGTCGTCGACCCCGAGATACTCAAGGATGAATTTAACGACATGGTTCATGAAGCCGGCGTCGATTTACTGCTTCATTCCTGGGGCACCCGACCGATTATGGACAGAGACACGGCTAAAGGCGTTTTCTTCGAGAGTAAATCGGGTCGGCAGGCCATCCTGGGCAAAGTCATCATCGATGCCACCGGAGACGGCGATATTTTCGTGGCGGCCGGCGCCGAGTTCGATAATGAATGTGATAATTCACGCCGTACCGCCTGGCTCGCTTTTATATGGTGGATGGCAAACGTCGATTTAAAGAAATACGATGAGTTTAAGGCTTCACAACCGGATAAGTACAAGGAATTAATGCAGGAACTTGGTAAACTCGGCGGTTACCCCATGTTCTTCAAGGGCGTCCTGAAAAACCAGGAAGGCGTCGTCTGGTACCACTGCATGCAGCGTCAACCTGAGCGCAGTGATGCCATGGACGTGGTAGAGTTGACGCGAATCGACATCAGAGCCAGAAAGCGTGCCCTGATTACTTACGAATTCATGAAGAAATTTGTCCCCGGTTTTGAAAAGTGCTTCATCATGCAGACCGCCCCACAGCTTGGTACCCAGGGAGGTCGGCGTATCATCGGCGAATATACGGTAACCGAAAAAGACCTGGAGACCGACGAGATATTCATAGATACGATAGCGATACTGGCCAACAACGATTACCACGAGATATCCGCCAAACACCCGACCCTCTGTATTCCCTACCGCTGCCTCGTACCCAGGCGTATGGACGGACTGCTGGTAGCCGGGCGGGCGTTCTCATCGGCGGATACCATTAACGAATCATTCAATATCATCCCCCATTGTATAGCTTACGGACAGGCGGCCGGTACCGCCGCGGCCATAGCTGTCAAAGAAGGCATTCAACCGAGGCATGTAGATTACAAAGCCCTGCGACAGAACCTCGTCAAACAGGGAGTGAATTTACCGGATATCAAATAGAAATTACTAAAAGAAAGTAGAGGCGGTCTTACCACCCCCTTACCCATCCCAATTTAAAGATATCTATTCCCACCCGGCCATCCTCGCGGCATCAGACCATTTGCCCCATAAATATGCACCTCCCCACCACAAGTTTTCGGGAACACTATTACTTCTAATAGTCCTCCTTATTATCGGACTAGGCAGTGAGATACTTGTTACGGATGATATATGAAAGCCCGGGGGTGGGCCTGGGTGGGAAAGAAAATCCGGGATGGGTGGGAGTGGAGGGGTAAAAGTGTAGGGAGGGGCAGAAAAAGAAAGTCCGGCTAAGAGCTAACATCCCGCCGGACTTAATAAACAAATTTCAAAAGACTACTTCTTGGCCGTCGTCCCCTTAAGCTTCTTCTGCACTTCCTGATAGCCCATATCAAAAGCCTTCAGATTGGCATCGATAGCCTTGGCAGGAACACGGTTGCGCACCACTTCCTTGGCGATATCCACGGATATCGGCAGCAGTCCGGTCCCGAACAGCGCCCCCATCATAACAACATTGGTTGTCTGGATATTACCGGCTTCCTTGGCGATTTCACTGGCGTCCAGGGCAATTACTTTCTCCGAAACGCTATTGAGTTTTTCCAGTATGGCTTCAATCGTCGGATAACCGCTCTGCCCCAGAAAGACAGTGAACGGTAACACCTTGGTCGTATTGAGTATCACGATACTGGACCGGGAGAGGTACTGGATATTCCTTACCGCTTCCGAGGGCTCCACCGCCAGGAGGATATCGCATTTGCCTTCCATGGTCAGCGGCGAGTAGATATCGTCGCCCAACCGCAGATTGCTGAACACCGAGCCACCCCGCTGTGCCATGCCCAGCACCTCGGAGCCTTTGACGCCGATACCGCCCTTGACCGCTGCCGTTCCCAGCAACTCGGACATCAGCACCACACCCTGTCCCCCGACACCGCATATGATTACTTCCAGCACTTTGTTATCAGCCATTTTTCTCTCCTGCTATTATAGCATCGTGCGGGCATACTTGGGCACAGACCCCACAACCCGGACACTGGGTGCTATCTATTATCACATCTTCACCCTCTATAATGATGGCGGGACAGCCAAGTAGATTTATACAGATTCGGCAATCGCAGGAAAGACAGCGTTCCGCTTCCTTGATGGCATCTTCCCGGCTCAAGCCCAGCTCTACCTCATGGAAATTGCCCTGTCTTTGCTCAACCGGAATTATCGGCATATCAACCCTCGGTTGCTGGCCAATCCCGAAAGTATCTACGGTAAGTTTGCTCTCGTAAACGCCTTCGCCCTCCCGACCAGTATCCAGAGGTTCGCCCTTTAGATACCTGTCGATGGATACGGCGGCTTTCTTACCGGCGGCCAGGGCTTCGATAACGGTAGCCGGTCCGCTGACAACATCACCGCCAGCAAAGATACCCTTAATACCGGTCTGCAACGTTACCGGGTCGGCTTTAATCAGTCCGTTCGATACCGCTTTCGAAGCTTCGCCGGACATCATTTGTAAATCGGGCTGCTCACCGATAGCCGAGATTATCAAAGGAGTATCTATTACGAATTCAGAGCCGGCTACGGGTTCCGGTCGTCTCCGACCGCTTTCGTCGGGCTCTCCCAGCTTATTCTTGATAAATTCCATACCGATAACCTTACCCCCATCAGCAATAACGCGATTCGGTCCGGCCAACAGTTGCAGCTTTACTCCTTCTTTCTCCGCTTCGGCTATTTCCTCCTCGATGGCCGGCATTTCGGCACGGGAGCGCCGGTAAACGATATTCACATCTCTAAAGCCCAGGCGTACACAGGTACGGGCGCAGTCGACGGCTACGTTGCCGCCACCGACAATGACCACTTTCTCCCCAGTGGGTACTTTATCTCCCATACTGACTTTGTGGAGTAAATCAGTGCCGTCAATAACACCCTCGGCATTCTCATTCTCAACCCCGAGATTGCGGCTCTTATGTGCTCCGATAGCAATAAATACAGCGTCATAGTCTTTATGTAAAGTCGACAGTTCCACATCCCTGCCCAATCGCGTATTCAGTTTTACTTCCACTCCCAGCTTGTCGATAATATCCATCTCATTATTCAAGATATCCCGGGGCAGCCGGAACTCGGGAATACCCACCGCCATCATGCCACCCAGCTTGGACAGCGCTTCAAAGATGGTTACGCTATAGCCCTCTTTCCTTAGGTTATAGGCAGCCATGATTCCCGCCGGCCCGCCGCCGATAATCGCCACCTTCTTGCCTTTTTCCGTGGCGATTGAATAGTCGTCCGCAACCTGGCCATAATCGACGGCGCTGCGTTTGAGGGCATTGATGGCAATAGCTTCCTCGATATCAGCCCGTATGCACTTCTGCTCGCAGGGACGCGTACAGACCCGCCCGATTATACCGGGGAACGGTAAAGCCTCTTTTATCAACGCCAGGGCTTCGTCAAATTTACCTTCTTTTATCAAGCCCACATAGCCTTTAATATCGATATGCAGGGGGCAGGTAGCCTGGCAGGCGGGCGGGCTGCCGGCAACGCATTTCTCCTGGTCGACCTCGTATGGCAGGGTTTTGACTCCCTGCCGACGTTTCTCGCGGGTATCCAGAATATTACAGAGTCGCCGTACGACAACCAGGGAAGGCCCTTCAAATCTGATAGCTTTTTCCATAGTATCAATAAGCTCAGACAGGTCGAACGCGTCCACGACTTCGACGAATTTAACGCCGCTGGCTCTGGCGATATCCTCGATTTTTACCGGAACACTATCGTCCGCAGGAGCACCGGGGTGGGGTTGAAATCCCGTCATGCCGGTGGTGCCGTTATCGAGGACCACCATGGTCACGTAGGCTTTATTGAACACCGAGTTAATCATCGGAGGGATGCCGGAGTGAAAGAACGTGGAATCACCCAGATGGGCTACCACCGGTACGTCGAGAACGTGCGGGAAGCCGCTGCCCAACCCAAAAGCTCCGCCCATACAGATAGCTATGTCATCGGAGTTCAGCGGCGGATTAGCCGCCAGAGCATAGCAGCCGATATCTCCGGTCTTCACCGGTGTTTTCCCGGTTTCTTGTTCATAACGCTGGCAGGCGATATTAATAGCGTAAAAAGACGACCGGTGCGGGCAACCGGCGCACATCGTCGGCGGGCGAACGGGCAAAAGCGACTCCGTCTCAATCTTTATCTTATCTATCGCCGCAAAATCAACCGATGGTTTGACTCCGGTCAGGGTACTGAGAGCCTCGGCGACCTGGCGAGTAGAAAGCTCTCCCACCAGCGATAGCAGGTCTTTCCCGTGGATTTTCACGTCGATATCGTTGTCCTTGGTAATGACTTTAACTTCATCCTCAACGAAAGGCTCCAGCTCTTCCGCCACCAGGACGGTCGGTACCGATTTCAGCAACTGCTTGGTTAGCTCTGCGGGTAAAGGATAAGGCGTACCTATCTTCAACACGGAAATCTTATCTTCCAGCCCCAACAATCTGATTGCTTCAATCGTATATCCATAGGAAATACCGTTGGCGATAACTCCCAGTTTTGCTCCGTCTTTAAGAGCAAGCCGGTTGAAAGGCAGCGAATCCACCGCTTTCCTTATCCTCGCCATCCTGTCTATCACCAGACGGCGGTTTTTTCTGAAATTGGCCGGTAAACATACCAGCTTGACCGGGTCTTTAACGAACTTGCCCTCCCGAACATCACTGGATATCTCACCGAAGACAATATCGCTCCGGGCATGACCGATACGCGTTACCGACCTCAACATGAACATCTGCCCGAACTCCTCGGATAGGCGGAAGGCATCCGCCATCATGTCCTTGGCTTCCTGTCCGGTGGCCGGTTCCAGAACCGGTATGTAACCCTGCCGGGCAATGTAACGGTTGTCCTGCTCGTTCTGCGAGCTCCACTGTCCGGGGTCGTCGGCGGACACCAGTACCAGTCCCCCGCGGGCGCCCATGTAGCTGGCCGTCATCAGGGGGTCGTGGGCGACATTCACGCCGACGTGCTTCATGATAGCTAACGAACGCAGACCGCTCACGGAACCCGCGATAGCTACTTCCAGGGCAACTTTCTCATTTACCGACCACTCGGCGTAAAAACCGATGTCTTTAGAGACATTGATCAGCGTTTCCGTGATTTCACTCGACGGCGTACCGGGGTATGCCGCCACGCATTGGACACCGGCTTCAATGGCACCCCTGGCGAATGCTTCGTTCCCGAGCATGAACAGCCTGGCACCGGGGGCATCGGAACTGACCGTTAACTCAGCTACTTCGTTCAATATTTTCCTCCTGACCAGAGGGTTTGCCTCTGAGGATAATCACTTAATAGTTACGATATTTTGCGGTTAGGTGAATAGTTGAGGAAAAGCTTGCCTTCATAGTCATTTTACACATTTACCAACATACAAGGCAAACGTAGTATAATTATTTACCTGAGAATTGATTTACACAGGATAGTATTATGAGAAGTATAATTTATAGGTTGGCTAAAAGCACTTCTCCGTTTCTTATTCTTACCCTGCTACTTGCCTTTGCGTGTCTTTCTGCCTGTAATAATGAGCCTGGCTTCGGTATCTACCTGGTCGATAGCGGGGAGCTGGTGTTATCCGAGCATCATATTAAGGCATATTATAAGGATTCTCATACCATTGAGTTGAACGAAGAAGGGATAGAGAAATGGAACTCCTACATGACTTACGGTGGCATACCCAAGCTTCAGGAAACCCTGTATCAGGATGATTTCGTCGTTAAATTAAAAGGTAAAGAGATTTACAGAGGAAAATTCTATTCAATGGTATCTTCTTTGTCCTATTCTGGGGTCGTTATTCTAGATGCACTGATGAAACTTGATGAAAGCCATAACACTATCGTAATAGACTGGGGTTATGGCCCGGTTCTGCATACCGGGGAAGACCCTAGAAATAACCAGGAAGTCTTTGATTATTTAGAGAATAAGGGTCTCTTAAATCCCGGGGAGAAATCACTTTTTTAGGAATGAAAAGAATGGGGGAACTAATCATGCTCGTACCGCATCTATATTTCAACGGAAGAAGTGAAGAAGCTATCTCACAATATGCCAAAGCGTTTGGAGCCGAGGTCAAGACGGTTATTCCCTATCCTGAAGACGAAGATAAAAAGGGTGTCAGGCATGCGGAAATATTTATCCACGGACAAAGAATCATGATGAATGATGAGGATTTGGGACCGCCATGCCTGGTAGTCATTTATGATAATAAAGAAGACTTAATACAGTCTTATGAAATAATGAAAGAAGGGGGCGAGGTCACTGCTCCCGTGCAGGAAACAGACTATAGTCCCTGTGTTGTCGGCTTCCGCGACCGGTTTGGAATCGATTGGGCATTCATGGTGGGAAAATCCTGATACGGTCTTTCTTAATGTCAGTGATTGACCTCATAACAATATCATTATTTTTCTGGTTCTGACGCACTGTTATATCCCGGCTGTAAAACCAACTTATTATTGGTTTTGGTTGGTTTCGGTTGATTGAAGATGCTCTCCCCCTGCCCCCTCTCAAACATATTCATTTTTCGCACTCGTATCCCATTCTGTTTGAGAGGGGTCAGGGGTGAGGTATACACCTATAAACTAAAAATAAATACGACCTTATTATTAATAAACTTTCAATTGGTATTTTTGTTAGTAATTATTCCTTATGATATACTCGAATCAGGGGGAACATTTATTCTGAACTCAATCTCCTGGATTCCTCCGGACAGACAATGGCAGACAACAATCTTTCCAAAGCCCAACAACTCGCCGAGAAAATAGTAGAAAACGTAGAAAAGGTAATGGTCGGCAAGACCGAAGCAGTGCAGCTGGCCGTAATCGCCTTAATCAGTCAGGGACATCTGCTCATCGAAGATACCCCCGGTGTCGGCAAGACAATACTGGCCAGGAGCCTGGCAAAATCAATAAATTGCAGCTTCAAAAGGATTCAATTCACGCCCGACATGCTCCCGGGCGATATAACCGGAGTCACGATATACAACCAGAAAACCAGCGATTTCGAGTTCCGTCCCGGCCCGATTATGACTCAGGTATTGCTGGCGGATGAAATCAACCGGGCCACACCCAAAGTACAGTCCGCCTTGCTGGAAGCCATGGGTGAGAGACAGATTACCGTGGACGGTATCACCCGCCAAATGCCTTCGCCTTTCCATGTCCTGGCCACCCAGAATCCTATCGAATTTGAAGGAACCTTCCCCCTCCCGGAAGCACAGCTGGACAGGTTTTTACTGCGTATAAACATCGGCTACCCCACCTCGTCCGAAGAGATAGCCATAGTTGAAAATCAACAGTATATTCATCCCATCGAGCAAATCGACTACGTAGTGGATGCTTCGGACATTTTGATGATTCAAGAGACGGTTAAAGAAATATTCGTAGATAACATGATTAAGGAATACATCGTAGCACTGGTGGAGGCAACCCGCCAGCATCCCTCGATATTTCTCGGGTCTTCTCCCCGCGGCTCGCTGGCGCTTTTCCGTACGACTCAAGCCCGAGCCCTGCTGCACGGACGAGATTATGTTCTACCCGATGATGTTAAAGCCCTGGCAGAATCAGCCCTGGCCCACCGCTCTTTAATGTCGCCCGGAGGTCAGACAACGGGAAGGGATAGCCAGGCCATAATCGCCGAGATACTGGAAACAGTACCCGTACCGGGCACAATCCCCGAACGTTAAAATCAGTTGGATTGGTACAACATGACAAAGTCCACTATCTCAGGATAAAAACCATGAACAGACGATGGATTCTCATTATATTTCTCTTTCTTATCTTAACAATAGCCATACTCGGGGGTTTTACGCTCCTCTGGCGTTTCTTCGTATTCCTTGTCGTACTGCTGCTGCTGGGTTATTTATGGTCGTGGTTGAGTACCCGCAGACTCGAGTGCCATGTCAAAGAAACTCCCGATATCTGCCAGGTCGGTGAGCGCTTCGAGGAAGAATTTACATTAACCAACCACAATATAATACCCTCTCCACTGATTGAAACCCGGGAGGATACCGATTTACCGGGCTACAGAAACGAGTTGACCCTCAGTCTTTCTTCACGGAGTTCTTTTACCTGGAAAACCGAAGTCCATTGTCGGCATAGAGGACCCTACAGAATAGGTGCTATTAAGGTAAGGGCAGGCGACCCTCTCGGTTTCTGGCCGGTAGAACAATACGTTAGCAAGGGACAGCAAATCGTCATTTACCCGGCAACGGTAGAGCTGCCGTACTTCGAATTATCTCCGGAGCGGCAAAGCGGAATGGGTTCGAACCGGTGGCTAGCCAGCATGGTTGGTCCCAATGCTTCCCGCGTACGCGAATATATCAACGGTGACAGTCTCCGCCACATTCACTGGCATACTACCGCTCATACCGGAAATCTTATGGTCAGTGAGTTCGACCCCGACCGTGCTAAGTCCAGCTACCAGGATATCTGGATTGTCCTTGATATGCATCGTAGTTCTCAACTCGGTGAAGACGATGAAACCACCGAGGAATACGGTATAACCGTAGCCGCATCATTGGTAAAAAAATATCTGGACGCCGGGAAAAAGGTGGGTCTAATAACTACGGGTGACCGTTCTTATTTACTATCTCCCCAGACAGGAGAAGACCACCTGCAAAACATCCTGCACTCTTTAGCCCTGATAAAGGCTACCGGTGATGTGCCTATAAATGGCTTACTTGATTCAAGAGCAGAGCATCTTACGGCAGAATCCATCGTAATTGTTATTATGCCCTCGGCAAATCCCGGAATAGCTAAATCGCTGCGTCACGTCATCGACCGCCACGGAAAAGTTATTGTCATCCTGCTCGATTCCTTCAGCTTCGGTGGTGTAAGCACTCCTGATAATAATACCCGCTACCTCAGTTCCGTGGGTTTTCATGTCTATATGGTCAGGCAGGGAATGGAAATATCTCGGGCGTTGGATAGCCGGTTGTATTCCTCACGATTTCAATATATGAGGGACAGAGTATAGCGATGAGCAGAACTGATAAAAAGCAGGTAAATACGCCGTTATTGAAAAGCCTACGTGGAAATAAGCTGTCCCGGTTGGGCGATCGGCAGATTTGGGTAACCATTATCTTACTTTTCCTGGTCCTGGAAATTGCCGTCCTTTCGGTAGAACGGGCCCGGTGGATTACCCCCCAACCGTCATTTACTCTGATACTCGTTTTCTCGATAGCAGTGGCCTGGTATCTTGCCAGGAGTCGTCTCCCCGGTATAGTAACGCATATCATTGCCTTGGTTGTCGGTATCGGTATAACAGCCTGGCAGACATACCAGCTGTCATCCTCCGAGACTGTAGGTTTTGCCATATTCCTCTCATTCCTGATCTGGTTAATGGGCTATTTCTCGACATGGTATATTTTACGTCGCAATAATGCCTGGGTAGCCGTCTGCATAGGTACACTGGTTGTAATAGTAAATTTAAGCAACCTTCCGGCAAGTTATTACTTCTTCTTCGGGCTTTACTTTGTCGCCGCCATATTCCTGATAATCCGGATGCGCGTTATCAAACAAAAGAATGTATCGGGGCATGCCACGGGATTTTCCAAGCGAAGCCTGCTTTCCCCGTTAACAATACTCCTGTGTATCATCCTCGTGTCAGTTTCCTTTGCCCGGATAACTCCGGAAATGCGGATACCTCAACTCCAGACATTTATCGCGACCAAGATGTTATGGATACAGGATCTGGAAGGCTCATTTCTCAACCTGTTCGCCGAGGTCCCCTCGAAGCAGCCATTGAACACGAGCAGCACACGTCAGGACATTAAATTCGGCCCTGTCTGGAAAGAGAAAGATGATGTTGATTTCGTCATTCTTTCCCCGCAACCTTCCTACTGGCGGATAAAAGTGTATGATACCTACACCTCTCAGGGTTGGACAAACCGCCCGGTCGTCGATAATTTACTGGCAAAAGGAGTTCCCTGGGAAGATGCCGATGCTATTACCAGCGGCGAAACAATTACTTATACGGTCACGACGAATATAAAGACAGATGCCATGTTGACGGCAGGCAGCTTTGTATCATCGGACACCAGCGTTCTGGTAGGTGTCAGTGACAGAGACGTAATCGCGGTTACGACACCTCGCGTACTTAGCCCCGGAGAACACTATACCGTAACTTCCACCGTCTCTTCTCCTTCATCCAGTGATCTATCCTTGGTCGGCGAAGACTATCCGTCGTCAATTGCACACGAGTACACCCGGCTACCCGCTAATTTCCCTGATGAGATAAAACTACTGAGTAAAGATATAACCAGCGATGCCAAAACCCCCTATCAAAAGGTAACTGCCATAGATAACTACCTTTCGCAGTTTCCCTATACACAAGAAATCGAACCTCCACCGGAGGGCGCTGATGGTGTGCAATATTTCCTGTACAACCAGAAATCCGGTTTTTGCCTTTACTTTGCCTCGGCGATGGTGGTAATGCTCCGTTCCGTCGATGTACCCGCCAGACTTGCCGTTGGTTACGTTCCGGGTGAATTCGGTGAGAATGAAGGAGAGTATATCCTGCGCAATAAGCACTATCATGCCTGGCCTCAGGTATATTTCGCCGGCTATGGCTGGGTTGACATAGAAGCGACTCCCAGCAGCGGAGGCAGCCCGGTAAACATCGAGACCCCCTTTGTATCGACGGTCACTAATCCAGAAAATCCCCCGGTGGATGTTAACTTGTATTGGCAGACACCGGAATATTTTAGCCAGTTGTACGGGATTCCACTGGATGAACCGGCAGTAGACTCACCCGTTTCACCGGGTGAGTCATCTTCTGGAAACGGACTTAACCGGGCCATGTATATTTTCATTATCGCAGCAGGTGCTCTGTTACTCCTATTTGTAGCCCGTCTGGCATTCCGGTCAGTGTTTCGTCGCTGGTTATGGCGGGTGGATAGAGAGCACCTGGCATCAAAGGTGTATTCCAGGATGTGCCGACTCGCCTCAATAGTCGGACTGGAACCCAAACCACAACAGACACCGCAGGAATTCGCTAATACGCTGGCGATAGAGTTGCCCGAGCAGGCTAATGCTCTCAATAATATTATCAGATTTTATACGGAGAACCAGTTCAGTCCCAGAAAAGGGAGATTGGGACTTGTCGAGGAGGAAATAGTTCTAAAGGCCCGTCGTGGTGTTTACATTGGTCTTCTCCAACGGCTGGGTTTGGTAAAGAAACTACTTCTGTGAGTTATGTTCCGATATGGAATGTAAAATGCATCGCTTTTACAATACATGCGTGTAACACCACTTTTACGCAAGAGTTGAATCCAGAATTCCGACCTATTTCTCCTGACCTGATAATCCGGCCTGTCCAAGCTATATCGTGTTTCCGTATCACATTTTACTAATATGTTAATCATGTTTAATGATTTATTTAACAAGATGCCAAAAGAACAGCGTCCAAGGTGAATCTTAAACTATGGATTTTGATCTAGCTATTCAATAGACTGTTTAGTAAGATATAATCCTAAAGGTAATAAGCAATGAGAGCCTGAGGATAGAGATGAACACTTTTGTCTTAACCAAGCTTTATCAACTGGCACATCTGTATAACATACAGACAGCCTACTATGATGTGTCTCACCATAGGCGGCAAGCCTCTGTAGAGAGCCTGCTGGCCGTAATTAAAGCCCTGGGAGCACCGGTAGCCTCCCTGAATGATGTCGCCTCGGCTTTACGGAAAAGAAGGCAGGCACTCCAGCAACGGATTCTGGAACCGGTTACCGTAGTCTGGAATGGTAAACGCCCGATAATCAGGGTATGTGTACCGGGTAGTACTGCTGATGCTCCCTGGCGCGGTCAACTGGATATGGAGGATAACAGACGAAAGACCTGGCAATGGCCGGCTGCCGACCTGCCCGTCCTGGAGAAAACGGATATCGAGGGGACCAGCTACGTAGTAAAGCAGATTAATCTGCCGGAAAGCCTCCCGTGGGGCTATCATAGATTCTCGTTAGTAACAGAGGGGAGTCATGCCGAGACACTTATAATATCGGCACCCGATAAGGCATACCTGCCTCCCGGAGAACCAAGGAACCATACTTGGGGCGTCTTCATACCACTGTACGCTTTGCACAACCGAAGCAGCTGGGCCAGCGGTGATTATGCAGCACTCGGGTCTCTGGCTGAATGGATATCGTCACTGGGTGGACAGACTATAGCCACACTTCCGCTACTGCCGACCTTTCTTGATGAACCCTTTGAACCCAGTCCCTACGCACCTGTAAGCCGATTACTCTGGAACGAATTTTATATCAATATAGAAAATGTGCCAGAGCTTTCTAAATCCTCGCAGGCAAAGGCGCTGCTGCAATCATCATCGTTTCTCTCCGAAATCGAGAAGCTGCGGGATTTGCCGCTGGTAGACTACCGCCGACAGATGGCGTTAAAGCGCCGCGTTCTGGAGGAATCCTGCATCTACCTGACTGCAGAGAAGTCAGACCGGTTCCAGGATTTCAGGGAATTCATTCAGGCTAATCCCATCATTGAGGACTACGCCCGTTTCCGGGCAACCATGGAAAAGCTACGTTCTCCCTGGTCAAACTGGCCAAAACGGTTACGTGATGGCACCCTGAATGAAGGCGACTATGAAGAGAAAAACAAGCTTTACCATATGTATGCCCAGTGGCTAGCTCATGAGCAGGTTCAAGCTCTTTCTGAGAAATCCCGCGAAAAGGATGTGACATTATATTTTGACCTGCCTCTGGGAACCCACCCCGAAGGCTATGACGTGTGGCGTGAGCGTGAAAACTTCGCTCTGGAGGCAACGGCCGGAGCACCGCCCGATTCCGTTTTCACCTGGGGACAGGACTGGCTGTTTCCACCACTACATCCGGAAAGAATAAGGGACCAGCGATACTGCTACCTCAGGGACTACCTACGCCATCATCTCCAACATGCCGGTATGCTTCGCATCGACCATGTCATGGGCTTGCACCGGCTCTTCTGGATTCCAAAAGGTCTTGACGCCAGCCATGGCGTTTACGTACGCTATCAAGCCGAGGAGCTTTACGCCATCCTGATGCTCGAGTCTCACCGTCATCGGAGCGTTATCGTAGGAGAAGATTTGGGTACGGTGCCGTCCTATGTCAGACCGACCATGTCGCGGCATGGCCTCCAGCGCATGTATGTGTTACATTACGAACTTGCTGATTCAAATACGTTACATCGTCCACAGCGAAACACTGTTGCCAGCCTGAATACTCATGATATGCCCCCCTTCGCCTCTTTCTGGCAGGGACTTGATATTCCGGAAAGGCTGAATCTAGGGCTGCTGAATGATGAAAGCGCTCGGGCTGAGAAAAAAGAGCGTCAGAAAACCAGGCGTGCTCTGGCAACCTTTCTACACAATAAAGGCTGGCTGCCAGGCGATGATACCGATGTTCGTGCTGTTTTCAGGGCCTGTTTATCATTCCTGAGTGCCAGCCTGGCCAGTGTCGTTCTGGTAAATCTGGAAGACTTGTGGCAGGAAACCAAGTCCCAGAATGTACCCAGTACCGACGACAGAAATCCCAATTGGCGCCGAAAGACTCGCTACACACTTGAGGAGTTTTGCCAGTTGCCGGAGTTTCGTGATACTCTGAAGGAAATGGACAGGCTCAGGAAACAGGCGGAGAAATGAGTACGGATATTATCCTCGGTGCTACGTATCTAGGGAATGATAGAACCAGTTTCTCAGTATGGGCGCCATTCTCAGAGCAGGTGGAGGCACATATCATCGGGCCCGAGGAACGAATACTACCTTTGGATAAGAATAACCGGGGCTACTTCGAGACAATCGCCGAAGGCGTACTAGCAGGAAGCCTCTACTTTTATCGCCTGGACGGGCAAACAGAATTCCCGGACCCCGCTTCCCGTTTTCAGCCCCAGGGAGTTCACGGGCCTTCCCGGATAGTAGACCCGGATTTTCCCTGGGAAGACAACCAATGGCCGGGACTACCACTTCAAGACTATATCATCTACGAGCTTCATGCCGGTACGTTCACGCCTGAAGGCACCTTTGATGCCATCACAGCTCATCTGGACGGGCTGAAAGAATTGGGCATAACCGCCATGGAGTTGATGCCGGTCGCCCAGTTCCCCGGGAGCCGAAACTGGGGCTATGACGGTGTTTATCCTTTCGCTGTTCAAGATTCCTACGGGGGTCCGGACGGTCTCAAACGGCTGGTGAATGCCTGCCACAGGGAAGGCCTGGCAGTTGTTCTGGACGTGGTCTACAACCACCTCGGCCCCGAGGGCAACCGTCTGGCAGAGTTCGGTCCGTATTTTACGGACAGGTACCATACGCCCTGGGGAGCCGCCCTCAACTTCGACGGGGCTTACAGCGATGAGGTGCGTCGGTTTTTTATTGAGAACGCTCTATACTGGATAACCGAATTTCATATCGATGCCCTTCGCCTAGACGCACTTCATGCTATACTGGACATTTCGGCCTACACCTTTATTGAAGAGTTAGCTTCTTTAGTACACGAGCAGGCGAAAAAACTGAACCGCAGTATTTATCTTATCGGAGAAAGCACCGCTAACGACGCCCGTCTCGTCCGACCTCAGGAATTTGGTGGCTACGGACTGGATGCACAGTGGAATGATGATTTCCACCATGCCCTGCGCGTGCTGCTTACGCATGAAAAGACCGGATACTATCAGGACTTCGGCACCATCCAGCAAATGGCTAAGGCATATCATGAAGGTTTTATCTACTCCGGAGAGTATTCTCTCTACCGTAAGCACCGGCACGGTACTTCCTCAAAAGATATTCCGGCACACCGTTTTGTGGTTTTCTCCCAGAACCACGACCAGGTGGGCAATCGGGCCCGCAGCGAGCGCCTGAGCCAGCTTGTCTCGTTTGATTCCCTGAAACTGGCAGCCGGTATCGTCATGCTATCTCCTTTCCTGCCCCTTGTATTTATGGGTGAGGAATACGGTGAAACGGCACCATTCCCATATTTTGTCAGCCATTCGGACCCTGCCCTTATAGAAGCGGTAAGAAAAGGACGCCAGGAAGAGTTCACCACCTTTGACTGGCAAAGTGAAATCCCCAACCCGCAGGACGAAGCCATTTTTTTGTCTGCCAAGCTCAATCACGAGCAATGCGGAAACGGACAACATAAGATACTCTATGAGTTTTACCACGAGCTTATCCGCCTCCGCAGAGAAAATCCGGCACTTGCCTGCCCGAACAAGGACACTATGGAGGTTCTGGGGGATGAGAGCAATAAGACGCTTTATGTCCACCGCTGGCTTAAAGATAGTAAAGTTGTTATAATATTTAGTTTTAGTGATAATAAGGTTGATGTACATCGGCCTATTCCTTCAGGACAATGGTATAAAATCTTGGACTCAACCGAGGCACGATGGCTCGGGGATGGGAATACCATTCCTGGGAAAATCGACTCTAAAGGTGAAATCGACCTGACCCTGGAACCAAAATCATTTGTCCTTTTAGAGAAAGAGAGCTAACCGGATGGAGCGTTATATCTGCATTCACGGGCATTTTTACCAGCCGCCCCGCGAAAACGCCTGGCTGGAATATATTGAGTTACAGGACTCGGCGTACCCCTACCACGACTGGAATGAGAGAATAACCGCCGAGTGTTATGAACCCAACAGCACCTCGCGTATACTGGATAGCGATGACTTCATTAACCAGATAGTCAATAATTACACTCGGATGAGCTTTGACTTCGGTCCCACTCTACTTATGTGGCTGGAGAAGTATGAGCCCGGTGTCTATCAGGCAGTCATCGAGGCCGACCGGCAGAGCCGGGAGAATTTCTCCGGGCACGGCTCGGCCCTGGCACAGGCATATAACCATATGATAATGCCGCTGGCTAATCACCGGGACAGATACAGCCAGATCCTGTGGGGAATACGGGACTTTGAGCACAGCTTCGGGCGGCAGCCGGAAGGGTTGTGGCTCCCCGAAACAGCGGTAGACCTGGAGACGCTGGAAATTATGGCGGAGATGGGAATAAAATTCACTATCCTGGCCCCGCACCAGGCGAAGCGTGTGCGCAAGCTGGACACGGAGAATTGGGATGATGTTAGCAAGGGTAATATTGAAACTACACGAGCCTATATGATTAATCTCCCCTCAGGCCGTCGGTTGAACCTGTTCTTCTATAACGGTCCCATATCCCGCGCTGTTGCCTTTGAAGATATGTTGAATAGCGGTGAAACCTTCGCTAATAAGTTGATTGATTCCTTTTCCGAAAAGCGAGACTGGCCTCAGCTCGTCCACATCGCTACCGACGGCGAGACCTACGGGCATCACCACCGCTTTGGGGACATGGCGCTGGCCTTTGCCCTGCATCATATCGAGACTAATAATCTGGCGAAAATTACCAATTACGGCGAATATCTGGAGAAATACCCGCCCACCCACGAAGTAGAGATTATCGAAAAGACATCCTGGAGCTGTATGCACGGCGTTGACCGCTGGTGGAGCGACTGTGGTGATAACAGCGGGGCTCATCCCAAGTGGAACCAGGCCTGGAGGACACCGCTGCGGGACGCCCTGGACTGGCTGCGCGACAGCGTGGCCGGAAGGTACGAGGAAAAGGCCGGACAATACCTGAAAGACCCCTGGGCGGCTCGGGATGATTACATTAACGTTATCCTCAATCGCTCTCCGGATAACGTGGCGCGGTTTCTGAGCCAGCATGCTACCCGTGAATTAAGCGAGGAGGAGAGGATAGCAACGCTCAAACTCCTTGAGCTTCAGCGTCACGCCATGCTAATGTATACCAGCTGCGGCTGGTTCTTTGATGACCTGGCCGGTATCGAGACGGTACAGGTCATCCAATATGCCGGACGGGTGGTGCAACTGGCGCAGGTGCTATTTGGTGATGACACGGAACAGCATTTCCTGGTACTCCTGGAGAAAGCGAAAAGCAATGTTCCGGAGCAGGGCGATGGCCGTCGCATATATGAGAACTGCGTTAAGCCTGCCATGGTAGACCTGACCAGGGTCGTTGCTCACTACGCTATTAGCTCCCTTTTTGAGGAGTATAACGACGAGTCCAGGATTAACTGCTATTTGATACACAACGAAGACTACCAGACGACGGTCTGTGGTAAGACGAGATTAGCCGTAGGCCGCTCTAAAGTAACCTCGGAGATAACTGGTGAGTCGGCAGTTTTCAGCTTCGGCGTTTTCCATTTCGGAGACCACGTTATCAATGCCGGTGTCCGGGATTACCAGGGAGAAGAACCATATCAGACGATGGTAGCGGAAACTACCCAGACCTGCGCCGCTGCCGACTTCACGGAGGTTATCCATTTACTGGACAAGCATTTCGTTAGTTCCTCTTACTCGTTAAAATCCCTTTTCCGTGACGAGCAGCGTAAGGTGCTTGGTTATATCCTTGAGTCTACTATGTCGGAGATTGAAGCAGCTTACCGGCAGCTCTATGAAACCCACTATCCGCCGATGCGCTTCCTGTCCGAACTGGGTGGCCCGGTGCCCAAGGCCTTCCATGCCGCCGCCGAGTTGATTCTGAATATCGACCTGCACCGTGCCGTCAGCAGCGATACCCTCGATATAGAAGGTATCAGAACCATCGTGTCTACCGCTAAGTCGTGGGAGGTTGACCTTGACGCCGACGGTATCAGCTATGACTTACAGGAAAACCTGGAAAGAATGATGACAACTCTGGTCGGCACCCCTGAGGATACTGGTGTTCTTAAAAACCTGATAGATAGCATCAAGCTGGTGCAAACCATGCCCTTTGATGTGGACCTGTGGAAGGTGCAGAACCTCTACTGGAGCATGTTGCAGACCAGCTACCCGGAGTTTAAACAAAAAGCCGAACAGAATGACCGGCAGGCAGTGAAATGGGTCAAAGACTTTAGCTCTCTGGGAAAGCTAATGAAAATAAAGGTCAGCTAGATGTCCAGCCAGCTGCGTATACCCGTTGCTACCTACAGGTTTCAATTTAATAAGAACTTTCGCTTTATGGACGCCAGTATGCTGGTACCTTATCTCAACCGCCTGGGTATCTCGGATATCTATGCCTCCCCTGTACTAAAAGCGGGGAAGGGTAGTTCTCACGGCTACGATGTTACCGACCCGACTCACCTGAATCCCGAACTCGGCACAGGGCATGATTTCGATGCCCTAGTAGAAGAACTCCGGCAGCAACGTATGGGTCTGCTGCTGGATATCGTACCGAATCACATGGCGGCAAGCCTCGAAAATCCGTGGTGGCGGGATGTGACGGAGAAGGGGCAAGACTCGCCTTTTGCCGGTTTCTTTGACACCGACTGGCTGGACTTTAAAGGTCCAGGCGAATCAACAGGTCACCGGCGCTTTTTCGACATCGGCGATTTAATTGGTATTCGTGTGGAAAACCCCGAGGTATTCGAGGCAGCCCACTCGCTTATTCTCCGCCTGGTTTCAGAAGGTAAAATCACCGGACTGCGCATCGACCATATCGACGGGCTTTACGACCCACTGGAATATCTGCAGCGGTTACAGCAGCGGATTTCGCCATCGACAAAGAGCCCCGGCTTTTATCTGGTGGTGGAGAAAATCCTCTCCGGTGATGAGACCCTTCCCGAAGCCTGGCCGGTCTTCGGCACCACCGGCTATGAGTTTACCAATAAATTAAATGTATTATTTGTGGACAGCGACGGTATTAGAGTCATAAACGATATATATTCCCGAGTCACCCGTTCGGGGAAACCTTTTAACGACCTAGTCTATGAGAAAAAGAAACAGGTCATGAATGAGCTGTTCCCCGACGAAATAGAAGCCCTGGGACGCTACCTGGCTCATCTATCAGGACATCTTACCCCAGAAGAAACCAGCCGCGGGCTTATAGAAGCGACCGCCTGCCTGACCGTATATCGTACCTATATCCGGGCTTTTGGAATAGCGTCTCAAGACAGAATGTACCTGGAAAGTGCTTTCCAAAAAGCCAGACGGCATAGTACTGCATCAACACAGGCACTGGACTTCCTCAAGAAAGTGCTCCTGCTGGACTTTCCGGCGGACCTTAGCCCGGAAGAGAAGGCCGAGTGGATGAATTTCGTCAGGCGCTGGCAGCAGCTCACCGGGGCTGTCATGGCCAAGGGATTCGAGGATACGGCGCTTTATAGCTACCATCTCCTGACTTCTCTTAACGAAGTCGGCGGTAATCCTGATACTCCTGGACTATCTTTAGATGACTTCCATAAGTGGAACCTGAACCGGATGAAACACTGGCCATTTACCCTTAATACCACCTCCACCCATGACACCAAGCGCAGCGAGGATGTCCGTGCCAGGATTAACGTCCTCTCCGAGATTCCCGATGAGTGGGAAGAACACCTGGTGCGGTGGAGGGGCTGGAACGGAGTACACAAACGCAAGCTCGACAGGCTGCCGGTCCCTGACCCGAATACGGAGATACTGCTTTACCAGACCTTAATCGGCGCCTGGCCTCTTTCAATAGAAGAAATACCCCTTTTTAAGGAACGCCTGAAAGCCTATATGATTAAGGCGGTCAGGGAGGCCAAGAACATTACCAGCTGGATAAAGATAAATCAGGAATATGAAGACTGTATCCTCAGCTTTATAGACGCTATTTTGCAGGATTCGGCCGATAATGATTTTTTAACCGATTTCCTGAAGTTTCAGAAAAAGATAGCCTACTACGGAGCATTAAACTCACTTTCGCAGGTACTTTTAAAAATAACTTCGCCCGGTGTACCCGATTTTTACCAGGGTACAGAACTGTGGGACTTCAGCCTGGTCGACCCGGATAATCGCCGGCCGGTGGATTTTAAAAAGCGACAAAGGCTTCTGGATATTATGATACAAAAAGAGGCGAACGGAAAACCCCCGCCCATCGGCGAGATGCTGACCTCATGGCAGGATGGACATATCAAGTTATATGTGACTTATAAAGCTCTGAATGCCCGCCGGACTAACCACGAGCTATTTCAAAAGGGTGAATATATTCCATCGAGAGTTGAGGGTAAAAGACAGGAGCTTGTCTGTGCCTTCCTCCGGCGCTATGAGGGAAAATGGGCTTTGACAGCTGTTCCCAGGTTCTTTACGAAATTAACCGGATTGAACGTACTGCCCATTGGGAAACGGGTGTGGAAAGATGACTGCATTCTCCTTCCTGAGGATGCCCCGCGGAACTGGCTCAATATCCTTACCGGCGAAACTGCTTCCTGTGGAAAAAGCATGGCTCTGGCTGAGTTATTTAAAAAATTTCCGGTAGCCATGCTGATAAGCGAGTGAGCCCCTGCTTTCAAGCTTTGATCTTCAGAAATATTACTGCCAGCGGTGGCAGCGTAATCGTAAGGGAATAAGGACGCCCGTGCATGGGTTTTTTTAAAGCCCTCAGGGCACGCCGGTTGCCCTGGCCGCTGCCATAATATCCCTTGGCATCACTGTTCAACACTTCTCTCCAAAACCCCGGTTGGGGCACACCGATTTTGTATTTAAACAGTGTCTCCGGAGTAAAGTTACAGACGACCACGATAAGGTCATCCGGTGAACGCCCCCTGCGGATAAGACTGACGATGCTGTGCTCGATATCGTTGCAGTCAATCCACTCAAAACCCGATCCCTCAAAGTCCAGTTGGTGTAGGGCTGGATGGCTCTGGTAGAATTTATTCAGGTCGGCTACCCACTGCTGCAGACCGGAGTGAGGCGGATACTGAAGTAGATTCCATTCCAGGCTCTCCTCGTGTGCCCACTCCCGCCATTGCCCGAACTCGCCTCCCATGAACAGCAACTTTTTACCAGATTGGGCGTACATATAGCCGAAAAGCAGACGCAAGTTGGCGAACTTCTGCCAGTCATCACCCGGCATCTTACCCAGCAGCGAACCCTTTCCATAGACAACTTCATCATGCGACAGCGGTAGGATGAAGTTTTCGTAAAAGGCATATATCATACGGAAGGTCAGATTATTCTGGTGATACTTGCGGTGAACCGGGTCTTTGCACATGTATTCCAGGGTATCATGCATCCAGCCCATATCCCACTTCATGCCAAAGCCAAGCCCGCCGAGGTAGGTGGGACGGGACACCATCGGCCAGGCAGTCGACTCCTCGGCAATCATCTGTACGTCAGGATACTCCCGGTAGACAACTTCGTTAAGCTGCTTTAGAAAGGCAATAGCTTCCAGGTTTTCACGGCCCCCGTATTTATTGGGTATCCATTTGCCTTCCTTGCGCCCATAGTCCAGGTAAAGCATGGAGGCAACGGCATCTACCCTTAGCCCGTCGGCATGGTATTTGTCCAGCCAGAACAGGGCGCTGCTTGCCAGGAAACTTCTTACCTCACTGCGGTCATAGTTGAAAATGCAGCTGTTCCAGTCCGGGTGGATACCCTGCCGGGGGTCTTTGTGCTCGTAGAGATGCGTGCCGTCGAAGAAATTCAGGGCGTGTTCGTCATTCGGGAAGTGGGAAGGCACCCAGTCCAGGATAACGCCAATGTTATGCTGATGCAGATAGTCTATCAAGAACATCAAGTCCTGCGGCGTTCCGTAGCGGCTGGTGGGGGCAAAGTAGCCCGTCGTCTGGTAGCCCCAGGAACCATAGAAGGGGTGTTCCATTAACGGTAAAAATTCAACGTGGGTAAAGCCCATTTTCTGCAAGTATTCAACCAGCTGTGGCGCCATCTCACGATAGGTCAGATAGCGGTTGCCCTCATCGGAAACACGCCGCCATGAGCCCGGGTGCATTTCGTAAATAGAGATGGGAGCATCGAGAGCATTACGTTCCCGGCGGTTTTTCATCCATGTCTCATCTCCCCACTTATAGTCTAAATCACAAACGATTGAAGCTGTCTTGGGTGGTGTCTCGTAAGAGGTAGCGAACGGGTCCGCCTTCTCAACACGATAGTTATGATAGCGTGACACGATATGGTATTTATATAACGCACCGACGTCCACACCGGGGAGGAACCCCTCCCAGATACCGGATTTTCCGCTTAGATGGAACGGGTGACTGGATTTGTCCCACCCGTTGAAGTCGCCGATGACGAACACTTCTCGGGCATTTGGCGCCCATACCGCGAAGTACGTCCCGATAACCCCGTCTACCTGTCTGACATGTGCTCCGAGCTTCTCATACAACCTGTAATGAGAGCCTTGATTGAACAGGTAAAGGTCATCATCGGAGAGAAGAGTAATATCATGTCTTACTATAGCCAGTGGTTTTTTCCCCTTGGCAGGCTGTTTCGATTTCCTTTTCATATCAGAAGCCATTTTTACGTCTTTAGCCCCCTGTTTCCATAATCTGCAATATACCCTGAAGAGGCACGCTTACCCAGTCCGGACGATTATTCAACTCGTAGCTGACTTCATACAGGGCTTTATCCAGCAGAAAAGCATCCAGAAGAATTTTAAGCTGGTCAGGTTTATCCGGCAGAAGCCCCGTCTGGGCCATTATATCCAGATATGCATTTAGAAATTCTGCAGAGACCCAGGTATACCAGTATTGCGCCCAGCGCTGCAGCAGCGGCAGGCTATCTTCCGTCTTGGACAGTAATGACGCCTGTTTCATTATAGCGCTGTGCGTCGCATAGTGGAAGGAACGAAGCATCCCGGCCACGTCACGCAACGGTGAACGCTTGAGTCGCCTCTCGCTGAGCGAACGCGCTGGTTCACCCTCAAAATCAATGATAACAAAGTCATTGCCCGTATATAGCACCTGCCCAAGGTGGTAATCTCCATGACAGCGAATGCGTACCGCCGCTATTTTTTGCTTACGGATTAAATTGTAGCGCTCAACGATGTCCTTTTCCATATCCAGTATTTGCCTGGCCTCCTCACGCTGTTCTTCCGGCAGGTGCCTGAGACGCTCCTCGAGTAACCGCATGGTGCGTATGGCATAACCTCGCAGTGATTGGTACAGGGATGTCTGGTACATCATGGTATACGGTTCCGGGGCAAAGTCAGGATTTTGCAGGCCCGAAGCCAGTGCTATATGAAGCTCCGCGGTACGCTGCCCCAGGAGTTGCGCCGAAGCCAGGTATGGCCCGATAGTCTCCTGGGCAAGCGCAGGGGGCTCTTTCGATAGAGAAAGCAAGGGTCTCCGGGGAATCGGTGGAGCCTGTACGGTGGGGTGTGTCATCACTTCACCCAAATAGCGTTCTAAAAAGTCCAGGGTATACGCCCAGGCATCACCCTCATTCGGCACGAAGCTCTGCAGGATAGCCAGACTAAGCGGTTTACGGCGGCCCTGTTGATATTCCAGAGTACCGGCCACCTGCGAGATATTGATAAAGGGGGTATTTCCCGTGAGGAATTTACTTATCTCCACATCGGGATTAATCCCTTCTTCAAGTCGTCGGAATAGCTTCAAGAAAAGCTGGTTCCCGTACATAACCGAGGTATTGCTCTGCTCGACATTCATAGGAACCGGTGATAAGTCGGTATCTCCTGAGCCGCGTACCCGGCGAAAAATTCTGGTTGGTGAGGTCTGAATCTCACCGGATTTCCCCTTGAATGTACGCCTTCGGCCCATAGCTTTAAGCAACATGGCGCAGAAATCTTTGTCGACCATGCTATCGAAGAGAACGTCCTCGCCGTTTTTACCTCGCTGCTTCAATTTCGCAATAATTGCATTGGGATACCCTTCACCCAATTTATCTCCTTTCTCAGAGGGAGTGACGGCGACGGGAATGGCATAGGTCTCCGGCTCCCCTTCCGAGTAATTGACCTGAAACAGGATGATATAGGCATTCGAGCTATCGAAATGCAGAGGAACGATATCCTGAATCTCCGCCCCCCAGGCCTCTCTCGCCTTACCGCGAAACCACCGCCGACTTTTTATATAGTCCAGCAACACCGCATCAAGGATGAACCAGTTCTCCTTTTTCCCGAAGAGACTTTCCTCAGTCTCGCGCATTACCGGCACTTCTCTGATTTCCTCGGTGGGCGGGGCGTGCAGACTCAGGGCTTCGGCGGGCTCCTGCTCCAGGGAAAACCAGAAAAAGGCATAAGGACTTAATGTGAAATAGTATTTACCATCTACAACGGGCGCAAATTCCACTCTCCCGAAAAGGTCGACCGGCCTCCAGCCGTTAAACTCGGAGAGATCCAGCTGAGTCTGCTGCGCCAGATGGGATAGGTTGGCCACCACCAAAATAGTCTCTCCCTCGTAGCGGCGCAGGTAGGTGAGGACTTTGCGGTTCTCCGGGCTCAGGAACTCTATGCTACCGCGTCCGAAGGCTTGGTAGCGTTTACGCAGGGCAATGATACGTTTCATCCACCAGAGAAGAGAATCGGTATTGTTCAACTGGTTTTCCACGTTGACGGCTTCATAGTGATATTCGGGGTCGATAATTGGCGGCAGGTAGAGCCTCTGCGGATTGGCGTGGGAGAAACCGGCATTCCTTCCCGGGTTCCACTGCATCGGCGTACGGACACCGTTGCGATCACCGAGATAGAAATTGTCTCCCATACCGATTTCATCGCCGTAGTAGATAACCGGCGTCCCCGGCAGTGAGAAAAGCAGGCTGTTCATCAGCTCAATCTTTTTCCGGTCGTTGCTGAGCAACGGGGCGAGGCGGCGGCGAATACCCAGGTTAAGGCGAGCCGTTGTATCCGCGGCATATACCCGGTACATGTAGTCCCGCTCCTCGTCGGTGACCATCTCCAGAGTCAGTTCATCATGGTTACGCAGGAACAGAGCCCACTGGCAGTTATCCAAGATGGCCGGTGTCTGCTGAAGTATATCAATTATCGGGAAACGGTCTTCCATACGGAGAGCCATAAAAAGACGGGGCATGATGGGAAAATTAAAGGCCATGTGGAACTCATCACCATCGCCGAAATAGGCTACGGCATCCTCAGGCCACTGATTGGCTTCGGCCAGCAGCATACGGTTCTTGAATTTCTTATCTATATGAGCACGAAGTTCCTTTATAAAGGCATGGCTCTCCGGCAGGTTTTCACAACTCGTCCCCTCTCGCTCGTAAAGGTAGGGAACGGCATCGACGCGCATTCCGTCAATCCCCATCCTCAACCAGAAGTCCATTACCCTGAGGATAGCCTTTCTGGTCGCCGGGTTATCATAGTTGAGGTCTGGCTGGTGAGAATAAAAGCGGTGCCAGTAATACGCTTTCCCCACCGGGTCCCATGCCCAGTTGGAGGTCTCATAATCCTTAAAGATAATGCGGGCATCCTTGTATTCCTCCGCGGTGTCGCTCCACACATAGAAATCGCGGTAGCGGCTCCCCGGTGGGGACTTGCGTGCCCGCTGGAACCAGGGGTGCTGGTCGGAGGTGTGATTAACCACCAGCTCGGTGATAACGCGGATGCCGTGGCGGTGCGCCTCGTCAACAAAGGTCTGGAAGTTAGCCATCGTGCCGTAGGCAGGCTGGATATTAAAATAATCGGAGATATCATAGCCGTCGTCCCTGAGAGGAGAAGGATAAAAGGGAAGCAGCCAGACCGCGGTAATCCCGAGGTCTTCAAGATAATCGAGCTTATCTATCAATCCCAATAAGTCACCCGCACCATCGGCATCGCTGTCGCTAAAAGCACGGACATGGACCTCGTAGATTATGGCATCCTTATACCATAACGGGTTATCGTCGACTTGCCATGATTCTTTACTTCGTCTAGCCATATCTTACTCACCAAGTCAATGTATATATATATTCCAGCAACTCCTTTATACCTAGAGGCTTCACCAGCAGGCAGCTGGCACCGTGTTTCATGCTCTCCCTCTGAATAAGAGGGCTGCGCTGTGGAGAAATTACAATATATGGTATCTTGGCTTTACGCAACGTATCGCAGCGCTCCCAGATACGCTGGTCAAAGCCTGAAAGGTCTATCAGGACAAGGTCTATTTTCTTACTTATTCGAATTCTTTCATCCAGTTCTTCTAAGCTGGCAGCGTTCTGCGTATCATAGCCTTCTTTTACTAGCTGTTGTGACAGCAGTCCCAGATCAGCTTGGTTACTATTGGCTACTACAATTACTGGCTTCTTGGCCAATGCGGTGAGAGTGTCTTTAATACCCTTACCTACTTTCTCTATTCTCATATGACGCCTCCTCACAGGCTCTAACTTTCAACTCCATTGGCCACACTGAGTGACTGCCCGATGCCAGTGTCGTTTATTTGCAGTCATAGCTCATTTTTCTTAAAGGCAAGGTATTCCTAGCCCGTTCACTTAGCGACAGGGAACCCCACCCTCACTAATGTCCTTACAGCCACGATAACCGCTGCCGGGGCCATGAGCCTCGCGAGGTAGAAGACAATCTCGTTAATAGTGGTACCTAGACCACTGATTAAATCGTTGAGGGGGTCAAATCCGGCAGTGCCTACTACGATCAAGGCCACGGTTGCCACCAGTAAGGCGAGCATCTCCCTGGTAATTATGTTGACGGCTCCTATAATTATACCCAGAACTACAAGTACTAGAATTATAGTGCCATTGGCAGGAGATACTATACCTCCAATAAGAGATAGCAGGAGGCCCGCAGCGAAGACGATAAAACCAATTATTCCGAGAGCCCTATTCATAAATCAATCACCCCCTTTCTTGAATGGATTAGGTTCAAACATAGTCAATCCTAGTATGTTAAGCATTACTTTTCAACCTAGCCTCTCATATGTAGTAGTCAAAACCCTATTCTCTACGAGTTCGTCGGTGGACCTGGAATATTCTGGCAGGGCAGATAATCGGGTTTAACTCCACATAGTTCCATTCGTCCTGCCAGGTGTAACGTGTGTCACTCAAAAGCTCATGAGCTTCACAAGGTTGCTGCAGGTCAAGCCCCCAGGCTTTCAGGGGAACATTAATCCTCCCGGAACGGGTGTTATGAGGGTCAAGATTAACCACGACCAGTATAATATCCGAAAGGTCCTCGGTATGCTTGCTGTAGCATATCAGATTTTCACTGTCGGTGGCGTTGAACCACAGGTTCCGGTTGCTCTGGAGAACCGGATTATCGCGGCGGATGCGGTTGACGCGGGTAATGAATTCCTTCAGACTATCTTTCCGTCCGGTATCCCAGTGCTTTATTTCGTATTTTTCCGAGTTCAGGTATTCCTCACTGCCTTTCTCTCTCGGTATGTTTTCCATAAGCTCATAAGCAGGGCCGTAGATACCGTAACTGGGGCTCAGTGTCGCCGCCAGCACCAGGCGCGTCATGAAAGCTGGCCTGCCCCCGGTCTTCAAATATTCGTGGAGAATATCCGGGGTATTGGGCCAGAAATTGGGGCGGAAAAAGTCTTTTACCTCCGTCTGTGTCAGTTCGGTAAGATATTCGGTAATTTCCCGCTTGGTGTTACGCCAGGTAAAGTAGGTATATGACTGCGTGAATCCCAGCTTGGCGAGTCGGTACATAATTTTGGGTCGGGTGAATGCCTCGGCAAGGAAAATAACATCAGAATACTCCTTTTTAACTTCGGCGATGAGCCATTCCCAGAAGCGAAAGGGCTTGGTATGCGGATTGTCCACGCGAAAGATACGGACGCCCTGTTCCGCCCAGAAAAGAACCACATTTTTAAGTTCCTCCCAGAGTTCCCGCCAGTTCTCCGTCTCGAAGTTAAACGGGTAAATATCCTGGTACTTCTTCGGCGGATTTTCCGCATACTGCAAGGTACCGTCGGGGCGCCAGAGAAACCACTCGGGGTGTTCCTTAACATAGGGATGGTCCGGCGAACACTGGAAGGCAATGTCGAGAGCAATCTCTATATTGTATGCCTTTGCCGCAGTAACCAGATGAATAAAATCTTCCAGCGTGCCTAACTGGGGGTGGATACTCTGATGTCCCCCATCTTCGGCGCCGATAGCCCAGGGGGTACCCGGGTCACTGGATTTGGCGGTAAGCGTGTTGTTCTTCCCTTTGCGGTTGGTATGGCCGATGGGGTGGATGGGTGGGAAATAGAGCACGTCAAAACCCATATCGGCGATATAGGGTAGCCGTTCTTCGCAGTCTTTTAAAGTCCCGTGACACCCTGGCTTAACAGTACAGGAGCGTGGGAACATTTCGTACCAGGTACTGAATGTGGCCCTTTCCCGGTCGACCGAGACAGCCAGTTCCTTGGGATAGGTTACGGCAGCGCTGCGGTCAGCGTATTTCTCCAAGAGCTCACTCAATTCATCGCTCATAGCCAGCCTTACTTTTTCTTTACGGTTGGTTTTGTCAGACTCCAGCACCTCCGCCAGATTTAATAATTGCCTGCGGTCACCAACTGCTGCATTTCCGGCAACCTCCCTGACGATTCTGGCTCCGATATGCAGGTTAATTTCAATATCTTTTTGTTTCGCATCGACTCGCTTCTTAAAATCCTGGCACCAGGTCTTAAATCGGTCCACCCATGCCATGATTGTGTAGTAAAATATTCCCTGTTGGCTCACGATAAATGAACCACGCCAGCGGTCGTTTTCCAGTAACTGCATCGGAGTTTCCGTCCAGTTGTTATCATTTGCCCGACGGCAGAGAAGGCATGCTGAAATGACATCATGACCATCGGCGAAGATATTCGCCTCAACGGTTATGTTATCACCGACAACACTCTTGGCCGGAAAGCGGCCGCCGTTAATCTCCGGACTTACTCCCTCGATGACGACACGCTCATTTCCTTTTAATAACTCCAAAACCACTCTCCTGGGATATTAATACAGCCAATCTTGGAACAATATAATCTCGGATAAGTCACTCTGAAGACTACTTTCCGGTGCTAATAAATAAGCTTTGATGGACATATAGCCCTCACAGAAAGTCACGGTTGTGGGTCAATTGTAGCACTTTGCTCTAATACTGTCATATCCTGGATAACCGGCAGGTACATCTTCTCGCAGTATTCTTTAAGCATCCGGCGCGCATTGAACACGGGCACGATCGAATGGATTGACCTTTTTACCATGGAAAGCCATTGCCTCGGCACACCATTTCTTTCTCGATTATAGTACAGAGGAACCACTTGCTCTTCAAGGAGACGGTAGAGGGACTCGGCATCTGATTCATCCTCTTCCTTGATACTAGCTTTGTGAGATTCATCGCCTATACTCCAGCCATTACTGCCGTTATAGGCTTCAGGCCACCAGCCATCCGGTACACTCAGGTGTAAAACACCGTTAAGCACTGCTTTCATACCGCTGGTTCCGGAGGCTTCCCGCAAGCGACGTGGGGTGTTCAACCAGACATCCACTCCCTGTGCCAGGTACCTCGCCAGTCGCATGTCGTAATCCTCGAGGAAAGCAATCCTGCCCTGGAATTCACGGTCTCTGGCCATGGTATGTACGTACTGGAGGAGCTTTTTAGACGCCTTATCGGCGGGATGGGATTTACCGGCGAAAATTATCTGGACGGGACGCCAGGGATCATGAATAATTTTCTTCAGCCGCTCAATATCTTTAAATAACAGATCCGGTCTTTTATATTCGGCAAATCGCCTGACGAAGCCGATGGTAAGCGCGTCATGGTCGAGCAAGGAACCCATGGCCAGTATTTGCTGAGGAGTTGCTTCCCCACCTGCCCATCTTTGCTGGGCACGCTCCAGAATTATGTGAATCAGCTTCCTCTTCAGAAGTATATGGGTTCGCCAGAGTTCCTCATCCGGAATATCGTCGATACTTTTCCACATTTCAGCATCATCCTGCTTTTCTACCCAATCCCTACCGAGATACTTGCTGTACAATTGCCGGCTCTCGAGCGCCACCCAGGTGGGCGTATGTATACCATTGGTAATATGTCTGATCGGAACGTTCTCTACAGAGCAGTCTAACCATAGATTACACCACATTTGACGGGTTACCCCGCCGTGAATGCGGCTGACCGCGTTACGATTGTCGGAGGCCTTCAGAGAAAGAATCGTCATATTAAACATAGTTTCTCCACTGCCAGCGTGCCGTCCCAGGTCCAGAAAGGTCTCCCGGTCGGTACCCAGGGAGGGCCAGTAGTTTTGAAAATACTGTTCGATAAGCTCGGTCGAGAAGATATCGTGGCCGGCCGGCACCGGGGTATGAGTTGTGAAAACAGAGGTCTTTTTAACAATATCAAGTGCCTCAGTAAAAGCCATACCCTTGGCCACTTCTTCCCTGATGCGCTCCAGCATCATGAAGGCGATATGGCCTTCATTGGCGTGCCAGATTGACGGCTCGATACCCAGCTCGCGTAAGACACGCACCCCGCCAATGCCTAAAAGAATTTCCTGCTGAAGGCGGTGTTCTCGGTCGGCGATATAGAGCCGGCTGGACAGCTCCCGGTCTTCAGGTTTGTTTTCCTCGATATCTGTATCGAGAAGGTAAAGGTCTACTCGTCCCAGTCTTACCAGCCATGCTCCAATATGCAACGTCCTATCTTGAAGCTTCACCTCAGTCAAGCATTGCTTGCCATCCCTGGAAGAGATAGCCGTCACTGGCGCTTTACTAAAATCCAGCTGGCTGTATTTTTCTTCCTGCAAACCTTCCGCCGAGATACGCTGCTGGAAATATCCCTGCGGGTACATAAAACCAACGGCTACCATAGGTATTCCCAAATCACTCGCCTCTTTACAAAGGTCGCCAGCCAGAACACCCAAACCGCCGGCGTATATCGGCAGGGAATTATGCAGGGCAAATTCCATAGAGAAGTAGGCTATCGGATTTTGTTGGAAGGCAGGGTATTTAGTGGCGTACCAGGAATTATTATCGGTCATGTCTTTATCAAAGGCAGTAACAGCGGCATCATATAAAGAAAGAAGAGAACTATCACCAGCGGCCAATTGTAACTTTTCCAAGCTAATTTCATAAAGCTGTTGAACCGGGTTATGCCCGCTTAATCTCCACAAAGGGTAATCAAGCATCCTGAATAAGGCCCGCCCTTCCGGATGCCAGGTCCACCAAAGATTGTTTGCCAGTTCCTCAAGCCTGCCTATGCGTTCTGGTATCTTCGAAACAGTCATCATGATTCCTTATGATTATATTCTTGCTAAGAATTATACTCTAGCCTACCCGACAAAGCTAATGTTGTGTTGAAAAGCCTTTGATTCTACGCTGCTAGGGATTTGAATTTCTGAGACCCTCACAAGGGATTCTTTTCTACTGTTTCTTCAGTCCTTCCTTCGGGATGATAATATAGCTGGTTCTTAATATTTAATTATGGCTTTTGTTAGAGTGTCACTAGTGGAAGAGAGCGGGCTTTTTAGTAATTAAGAATTCGCGTATAACCTAGATTAAACGCAGGTATTTGTGAATTGGTCACCATTACATAGCATAGCAATAATATGAAATGTGGTGTATCAAGAAATTCCAAGCGGTAGTTCGGCTTCATTTATGTCGGGCACTCAATGAGTCTGGTTTAAAAAGAAGCAGTTTGATACTACGTCTAAACCTAATTTACACAGATAACGTGTACAGCTACTTTTAAGAATATTAATCATCCCTTCACGGTATATTGAACCCACAGTTTGTCCGAGCTGCGGTCGCATTTCACCGATCTCAGGAAACTCTGCCACTCGTTCTTGGATAGGGTAGCCGGTTTTTTCATGGTCTGAGAAGTTATGGGTATCCTGTCCGTCCGGAGAAGTCTATTTCTCGTCTTCTCCTCGATGCGCTCCAGGAGTTTTTCCGCGGGATGTTCCCAGCGCATTTTTTCATTAGCCCATTTCTGGTCAACAGGTATCAAGGCAACCAGTTCACTGTCGTCCATCATCTCCAGCCCTTTTTCACGCAGCGTGGCGTTACGACTGCCGTGGTGCCCGACCTTGATGACCGACGTGCGGTTCAGGAGGTCCTCAGCGGTTACGGTTTCTTTTACCCGGGTACCGATGGTCCACCGGAGTTTGTGCCAGGAGAGCCAGTTGCCCACCTGGGCATCACCGACGAACAGAAGAACCTTGTGCGGTTGCGACTCGATGAGTTCAAAGGCGAGTACCAGGCTGATACCTTCTTGGTATAATTTGGTGACAAGTTACGAAGCTTCAACTCATTGATATAGGTATCAAATAGCGTATCATTATCAAGCTGGCGGAGTCTTAGCTGTGATGCAAGATTGGGATTTGCTGATAGGATTAATGAGAGGACTTCATTGAAATCAAACTGATGCTGTTTTTCAGATGGTGGGCGGTAGAGGACTTGAACCACTGACCTCTGCGATGTCAACGCAGCGCT
>CAZCZJ010000002.1:0-64463 GCA_964503235.1 uncultured Dehalococcoidaceae bacterium
CCACAATAATGCTCTTCCCCGCGGAGGAAGCGGTTCCCTGTATCATTAAGGTCCGAGATTTTTTCATACAATTGTCTTTTTAAAGCAGATTGTGGGTAACTGTGTTTACCAGTATATTTCTATGCTTTGCACTGTACCATCCGACGGTGTTGACCAGCCGGGTTCAGGGAAAATGAGATACCCTGTAAATAATTGGTCTTTGGCTACGGTTACTTTCTTGTCGAGATTTGAGAGAGTTATCGGTTTGGTATCACCAGTAATGTCTATATAGACCAATCCCAGGTCAGTGGTCTTGAAGGCGTTGACAGCGTGCGGTATATCATCATAGAAATGTATGGCTACAAAAGCGGCTCGGATGCCAGCTGCCTCGGCGTTATTATGGAGTTCCTCGGCGAAATTTCCGCACATATAGACATCGTCAACATACAGGTTTTTGTCCGTCTTGTCTTCCAGTAAAAATGCTCTGAGCTCGAGCCAGGTAGGGTTCTTAGCGTTGCTGTTGTTGGTCAGCACTAATTCCAGTGCATCGCCAGAACGGTAGGGCGGATTTACGCCGGAGAGAACCTGTGTCCCCAGGGTATCTTCGTAAAGGTCGAGTTTCTCCTGAATCCCAGCAATCGCTTCCTGGAGGTATTCGTTCTCTCGTTCGGTTGAGATTAATAGTCCTGATGTTGTATTAAGCTCATTCTCAACATTCTCCATTTCTTCCTGAGTAGTCTCGTAAAGGTCTATATATTCTGCGGTTTCATTCTTCTGCTCGTCCAGGTCATTTTGGGCACTTTCCAGTTCGGTTGCGGTATCCTGTAAATCATCCTGTATTTCTGTCAGACTGTTCCGGGTATCCTGCAGCTCTTGCTGCAGGTTGGCAACATCAGCCTGGGCAGCGTCCAATTCTGACTCGGTGTTACCGAGTGCCTGATAGGTCAATACCAGACCGACGGCACATCCCGCCAGCACAAGTACTCCAATCGCTATTAATATCTTCTTCATCTTCTTACTCCGTTTGACGGCATAATCAACCGACGTTATTAAGTAATAATATTATATTACTTGTATTTTTGGTAGTTCACCCCCGTCAGCTGATTTTTATTACAAAGCGTGGTATATATTTCAGGCTGATTACTTACTGGCAGCGCCCACCAGGACGATGGGCAAGCCGTTAACGGGGTGGGTGTAGACGCAATTTTCAGCGCCGTAAACCTGTTTGATATTGTAGTTAGTGATAACCTCAGATGGTTTTCCTTCGGCATGAATGTGCCCGTCGTGTATAAGTACCAGTCGGTCGCAGTACTGTGCCGCCAGATTAAGGTCGTGGAGAGCCGCCAGGACTGTCAGATTTTGGGTGCGGCAGAGGTCTTTCATAAGGTCGAGTATTTCAACCTGTCGGCCGATATCCAGGTTGGCTGTCGGTTCATCGAGGAGGACGGCTTTTGTCTCCTGTACTAATACACGGGCAATCAGTAGGCATTGGATTTCCCCTCCGGAAAGCTCGTTAATGCGGCGGTCAGCCAGCGATTGCGTGGCAGTCTTTTCCATGGCTTGCAGGGCTAAATTCCAGTCCCTCGGTCCTTCCGATTGAAATAGCCCCAGATGGGGATTTCTGCCCATGAGTACTATCTCAAAAGCGGAAAAAGTGCTGGGCAATAGTGGTATCTGAGGGACCACGCCTACCAGGCGGGCCAACTCCCGTCTCGGTATTCTGGATATTACCCGTCCGTCGACCAGTATTGTTCCCGATAGTGGATTGATGATATGGCTTAAAGCCTTAATAAGCGTTGATTTACCGCAGCCGTTGGGACCGATGAGTCCCACCAGTTCCCCGGGCGATACCTTAAGATTCAAATCTCTCAATATCGGATGGTGGTTGTAGCCCAGGGATACTTTTTGCATTTCCAGTTCAATCATGTTTAGCCTCGAAAAGTTGCCCCGTGAGTATTATTCTACCTCACCCCCTGTATCCCCCTCTCCTTCAAAGGAGAGGGGGAAAGAATCTTTTAAGAGGGGCTTCACCCCTCTTGGACTCCCCGTTGTTTCACATTTTAAAATATCGCTTTCTTACGGCGTCTCAGCAAATAAAGGAAGAACGGCGCACCGCATATGGCGGTAATCACCCCGATGGGTATCTCGGTAGGAGCTAATACAGTGCGGGCGATAAGGTCGGTTAATATCATGAATATAGCGCCGATAAGTACCGAAAGCGGCAGCAGTGAGCGGTGGTCGGAACCCCATACCAGCCGGACGGCGTGCGGGATAATAATACCGACGAAGCCAATAGTACCAACGAAAGCAACGCTGGCCGCCGTTATCAGGGTTGCCGCCGCCAGCAGTATGATTTTCAGCCTTTCCACATTCACACCCAGCTGTTGCGCCTGCTCCTCATCAAGCTGCATGACATTAAGCATCCGGCCGAAGAGAATAATTACTATTGTCCCCACTGCTACATAAGGCAGGACAACCCCTACCTCGGACCAATCGCTGAGGGAAAAACTACCCATCAGCCAGAAAATTATGCCCCTCAGGGCTTCGCCGCTGGAAATGACGAGATAAGAGACAATCGAGCTTAAGAGAGCGCTAAGAGCTACACCCGCCAGTATAAGGGTAGTTACGGGTAAGACTTTACCGACTCTCGCCAGCAGGTAGACCGTGGTGGTCGCCAGCAGCGCTCCGATGAAGGCCAGCAACGGGACCAGGCCGAATCCGGCCAGATTCCATGATACCGGTAGCAGAAAGCCGATAACCGCTCCCAGTGAAGCCCCCTGGGCTACCCCGATGAGGTAAGGGTCGGCCAGGGGATTGCGGAAGAGTCCCTGGTAGGTCGCTCCGGCAATAGCCAGC
Source organism: uncultured Dehalococcoidaceae bacterium (assembly GCA_964503235.1). Classification (GTDB taxonomy): domain Bacteria; phylum Chloroflexota; class Dehalococcoidia; order Dehalococcoidales; family RBG-16-60-22; genus W425. The sequence continues at coordinate 2,836 of CAZCZJ010000002.1, forward strand.
GCTGCCCCGACCAGTCCGGCCATAAGAACGCGGGGCAGGCGGATATCAAAGATGATGGTTTCGATATTAGCCGACCAGGTAGGGGTAATATCCACGTAAGGTAACTTGTCCGCGAGAATGCCAAACGTGGTACCAAGCGGAATGCTGACACTGCCGATACTGGTAGCCAGTACCAGTACCAGCAGCACCAGCACCACGATAATAGCGTACACGTACCAGCGCTGTCTCAGGAAACCCTTCGGAAGCTCCGCGGAAGCATCTTGTAGTTGTTTTAATGACATATCATTTCAGCCTTGACTGGTTTATTTTCCGGTCTTTACGGGAAGAGCTCGGGGTGGAGCAGTGCCGCCAGTTCCTCCAGCGCCTCCACTAACCTCGGGCCCGGGCGGCCGTACAGGTCGGTGTTCACAGGGTATACCTGGTCGTTGATGCGAGCGTTGACGCCGCTGAGTCTTTCATCAGTTAAAACAAACTGATAAGCCAGGTCGGCTCCCGTCCCCACACCCAGCGAGCCGAGAATCACATCGGGATTTCTATCGATAATTGTTTCCAGGTCGGTCATGGGTGACCCCTCGGTGTCCGCAAAGATATTTACACCCCCAGCGGCTTCAATCAGCGTATTACCCAGCGTTCCGCCACCGATGGCGAAGATGGGTTCGTGCCAGACGATATAGAAAACCTTCGGCTTCTCGGATTCTGTCAGATTGTCCGTTACGTCGGTCACCGCTTGAATCCGTTCACTCATCTCAGATACAATCTGGGCAGCCTGTTCGCCGGTTCCGGTAGCTTCGCCTACCATTTCGATAGCCTCAAAGACGACGTCGAATGACTCCGTTGATGTCAGCAAGACAATTACTGTCGTCTCCGGTAAAAACTCTTCCAGTTTCGGGACGACCTCGTTCAGGTGGGTCTCGGTGGCTAAAATCAGGTCCGGTCCAATGGCAACGATTTGCTCTATGCTTACATCTATGTCAGTCGCACTGAAGCCGCCTATCTTGGTTTTTTCCTGGGCTTCTTCGGGGTAGTTACAGTACTGCGTTACCCCCACCACCTTATCACCCAATCCGAGGGCGAACAGTATCTCGGTATTGCTGGGAGAAAGAGAGATAATACTCTCCGGGATTTTCTCCAGCGTAACTTCCCTGCCGGCCTGGTCAATTATCTCAATGGTCGTAGGGGTCGTCGTTACCGGTGGCGTCGTTGCTGGTGTGGTTACCGGTGTTGTCGGTGGTGTGGTTGTTTCCACCGGCGTTGTCGTCTCTGCCGGCGATGTGCAGGACGTCAGGAGACTAAGGACAATGATAGTCAACAGAATGATAGCGCCTGATTTTTTTATTATGCTTTTCACAAGCACCTCCCAAATAATATTATTTAAAAATAAAACCCCTCAGCCTCAGGCTAAGGGGTGAAAAGACTTAACAAAAAGTCCTACAACTCCCCCGCGGAGTACTGTAGGCTGTACCAGGGGTTGGCGTTCTGGCTGATGATGGACTATCCATCAAATACAGTGGCGCGGCCGCGTCGGATTCTCACCGACTTGCTTTCCAGTTATGCCCTCACTCACGCTCGGGCACCCCTGTTTCCATATTCAGTTGATATTACTTTACAGTATTAAAATTAAAAAATCAAGTCGTTACGGGAGAAGGATTGTGATTATATTCCCTGGCTCTTCTCAATTTAGCGCGAATCCGGGCGAGAAATGCCCGTCGTTCGAAAGGCTTGCGAATATAATCATCGGCACCGAGAGAAAAAGCCATCTGCAACGACTCCATCTCGTAATTGGCGGCAAGCATAATAATCGGTACGTCGGTATGCTTTCTTATCCGGTCGAGTTCCCGGAAATTTTTAACCCCCGGTGTCGTGGAATCGAGAATCACCAGGTCCGGCTCAATCTGATTTAATAGCGTCAGGGTAGCGTCACCATCGGCAACGAGAACGGTATCGAAGCCTTCAGACTCAAGGGTGGTATCGAGCAATTGCCGCGTATCCTGGTCATCATCGATAACCAGGATACGCTGGCGGGTATTTATAGCCGACAAGATTCTTCCTCTTAAAATGATAATTTAGGAATGTGGGATTCTAGTTTTGTACGCCTTTGGGGAGTTCTACTTCCCAGAGTGGAACAAGGGTACACTTTCGCTTGGGGCTGATTAGGATTTTACCACCGCCCTGGGTATTTACGGGTTGAAAGCTACCCGGGAGCGGCATGTCTTTAAGCATATAAAACTCGTTGGTAGGACTATTTTTATGTTCTTGGCTGAACTGTTTCATATCGGCAACGTGCTGTTGGAAAGACCGGGCGTTATTCCATACCAGGATTATTTCCATTTTTCACTCCATCTCACTGCTAACCTTAATCAAACTAACTCACATTGATATCAAAAAGAGAGCACGTAGCCTCACAAAATAATCACGGTATATCAATCAGGCATGAATAGGAGTGAGGATGGTGGAATATATAAAAAAAGAGCCTTCCTGAAGATGGAAGGCTCTTGGAAGGCTATAACTTCACCTGACGTATTGTGACGGGGAAGTTATGATGGTTTTGACATAATGTACCCGATGCCTGGCCTGGTGAGGATATAGGTAGGATTCCGGGCGTCATCACCCAGTTTCTTCCTCAATCGGGCAATGTTAACCTGAAGGAGATGCGGTGCTCCCAGGTAAGCTTCTCCCCATACTTTGTTCAGAAGCTGATCGGGTGTTACAACACGACCGGCGTTCCGGGATATATAGGATAATAGTCTGTACTCCGTAGAAGTTAGTATCAGTTCCTGGTCCTGCATCGAAACTCTATTCGACGCGTAATCAATAACGAGGTCTTTATAACGGAAGAGAGAGTTGGATTGTCTTTCCTGAGAACCGGTGCGACGCAGTATCGCCCTGACACGCGCCGCTAACTCGCTGGCAGAGAAGGGCTTGGTGACATAATCGTCAGCCCCGGTATCCAGGCCTTCGACCTTTTGCTTATCGTCACCCATGGCGGTGACCATGATGATAGGAACATCGGAAAACTCCCGGATATGCTGGCAAACGGTATATCCATTCATATCGGGCATCATGATATCAAGCAGCACCAGGTCCGGATTTTCTTTCTCGAATACTCTTAAGGCAGCCTCTCCGTTGTTGGCGGTTATCGTCTGGAAACTCTCCAGTTCCAGCATGCGTTTCATCATGCGTAGCATACGGATATCGTCATCAACAACCAGTATTAAGGTTTTTTTTGAGGACATCATAGTACCTCTCTTTCCGGTTTATATAATTGTCCTCAGCTATTGTTACCGCATTAATTATATACTTTTTTTTATAATTTTTTAGCTGCTTTTCCTGAGTTGTCTGTTGGTAATGTAAAAAAGACCGTACTTCCTTTGCCTAATTCGCTTTCAACCCAGATACTACCGCCGTGTGCTTCAACCAGCCTCCGGCAAATATATAATCCCAGTCCCAGTCCGTCTACACCTGAATACAGCCTTTGTTCTATCCGGTACATCCGGTCGAAAATATTCGTCAGTTCTTCGGGTGGTATCCCGGTGCCGTGGTCGGCGACACAAACCAGGACTTCATTACCGTCTTTACTCGCCGATATCGTAACCTCGGTTCCCTGCGGAGAGTACTTGACAGCATTATTAATGAGATTGTCCAGAACCTGCCGTATACGTTTGGCGTCAAGGTTTACTCTTGGCAAGTCCTTTTTCAATCGTGTAACTATATAATGTCGGGTTGCTCTGACTCTGGCCTCGGTCGTAGCTGTATCTATAAGCTTGGTAATACTCGTTGGATGCCTTTCCAGTTTGAGCAGTCCAGCCTCCATACGAGATGTGTCCAGCAGGTTATCGACAAGTAACGCTAACCTGTCGGTTGAGTGGTCTATGGATTTCAGGTAATCATGTTTTTCACTGGTATTTAACCTTGCGAAGTAGTCAAGCATCATAGTAGAGTATCCCTTTATGGTCGCCAGCGGGGTACGCAGCTCGTGGGATACCGTCGCCAGAAGGTCGGTCTTCATCTTGTTCAGTTCTTCGTATTCGATTACTTTCCTCTCAAGATACTTGCGCTCGGTGATATCCATAAGGTTTCCGAGAAGAGCGTCCCGGCCTTCAAAGTGAATCGGTGAAACCGTCTGGAGTACCCATTTAATCTGTCCGTTTTTATTGAGAATACGGTATTCGCAGGGGTAAGGGCTCTCCTCCCGTAATGTGAAAAGTGTACTGGACTTAACCACGTCGCTGTCCTCGATAGCGACGATATCGAGGAGTTCCTTGTCTATTAATTCCTTTTCACTGTATCCGGTAAGTTTCTGTAATTGAGGATTGGTATACTTGAATTTTTCATCCTGCACGATGAAAATACCCAGCGGCGAGCTATGGGAAATTGTCCTGATTATCTCCTCCGACTGCTTACGCTCGGTAATATCGGTTGAGACAGCAATCATACAGGTGTCCATGCCTATTTTTATCTTCTCCGCCGAGCATAACCAGGTGCGTATTTCCCCGGACCTCATGCGGAAATTAAACTCCTCGTTTCGGAATTGCCCGTCCTGGTTAATGAGTTGCATCATTTTCTCAGCATCTTCAGGATTTATCCACAGGTCAAACTCATCGACGGTATGACCTATCAATTCTTCACGCTTATAGCCGGTTATATTTACGAAACTGTCGTTAACTTCAATATATTTACCGTCTTCGAGATTGGTGATTATCACTATATCGGGACTGGCATTAAAGGCTTTGGAGAACCTTTCTTCTGACTGGCGTAAAGCGTCCTCGGCTTTCCTGCGTTCGGTGACATCTTCGCCGGAACTCAACGTACCCAGGATTTGACCGTGCTCATCCATTACTAGGGAATTATGCCAGGATATATGCTTTTCTTTGCCGCTTTGAGAAATTACGGAATGGTCGTATACGTGCTGGAATTTGTATACATGTCCGTTCATTATTTGCCGGAAAACCGATTGGACCTGCCTTCGTAATTGTACGGGAATAAAGTGGTTAAACCAGTTTTTGCCTATAATATCCTGTTCATCATACTCAAGTATTTCACAACCTTTTTTATTAATAAGAGAGACATTACCATCGGTATCGAGGGCAAGCAGTATCGTACCGGCAAGATTGAAATAATCCTGCGCTCTTTGTCTTTCTTCCTGTAATATTGCCTCCGCTTTTTTACGCTCGGTAATATCCACGACCATGGAACGGCTTTCCTTAAACCGGCCCTCGGTGTCAAGAACAGCATTAACCGTTAGACTTATCCAGACCGGTGTGCCGTCCGCCTTTTTCATCTGCAGCTCTTCGTCAACGATGTTGCATCCGGCCGTGAATTTTTGGAAAATTCTCTTGGCTTTCTTTTTCCCATCCAGTGTATCGTCATATAAGATATCTCTCGGCTGCCCGATTAGTTCATCGACTTGATACCCCAGTAACTCTCCCGCCCTTTTATTACAGTTTTTGATAATGCCGTCCTCGTTGAATGAGAAGTAGGCATTGGGAGCATTTTCATACAGGTCGCGGAATTTCTCCTCAGATACTTTTAAAGCCTCCTCGGATTGCCGGTGTTCCGCAGTCGTACCGAGTCGTTCGGCTATAGCATCCAGCAGCAGCCTTTCTTCTTTTGAGAACGAGCCGTTTACACCTGTTGTGGGGCTTTTAAGGTAGCCGACTTCTATGCTGCCTGCTTTAGCTCCCCGTATGAAAATATCCGAAGATATATTCCGGTCGCTCTTCTGATAATTATCCGTGTGGATATCCCACCCGTTAACTTCTATTTTGGCAAACGCTATTTCTGGATATTGGAAAGCCCTGGGAAGCAGATTAGCAATTTGCTTGAACCGTTTGTTTAAACTGAGATTTGCGGCTCCCGTGATACTGGCAACGTCATAAAGGCACCGGAGTTCTTTAACACGTTTATCGAGCGTGTTTTTCATCTTATTACGTTCGTATCTTTCTACCGCGTCCCATTTGTCACCACGTTTGATTAGAGCCAGCTGGTGGCTGCTTACCACATCGGCGATTTCGATAAATTCACAGGTATTCAACGAGTAAGAACATATGGATATCAACCTGCTGTCGTTTATAACGTCCTCTCCCCCTTTTACATATCTCATGAAATCCGCCCAGTCTTTTTTTTCGACCCAGCTGGTATCGGTGGCAAATCTCAAGCCATCGTAATTCTCTCTCAGGGCTTGGTTCAGTTTCTCTGCCAGACCACTCATCGCTTTTTTGAGATCAAGTGTCCCGTCTGGAAAATACCATTCGGTATAAGGTATGATTTCTAGCTGCTCTTTTTTCAGGTATTCACTATTGTTGCTCGTGGTTTTCTTAAACACCTCTTCGGCAGATTTCTTATCTAATGTATTTGAAGTAATCCACAGACAGTACTCATTATTATCCAGTCCTGCCCTGAAATAGGGCACAAGAATGTCAATTAGCTCCTCGCTAGTTTTGTAGAAAAGGCAAATGTGAGTGTCCCAGGATATATCATCGATGGCATCGATTCCGGTTTTCCTAAGCAGCTTTTCCATTTTAAATACTACTTTAGATGCTACCAAATTGGTGGTAGCACAAACCCTTAATAACAATAGTACGTAATTTTTGTCAATTCGTCAAGTGTCCATAAATAATCATGTATATGCTTAATGTCTCCTCGTTATTTAATAATTGTAATTTTAAAGGGATTAAACGTTTGGATTTCTTCTAATGTTTCTTCCTCCCCGGTCTCATCAAGAATCGGATTCTCCTCGTCCAGTTCGGTAATGGAGACCTCTGTAAATAATCCCTTATTTTCCAGTTCGGATACATAATCGACAACTGTAAAGACATTATCGGCTTCACCTTCTATGATGATTATCTCTTTATCTATTTCCACCGATGTTAGATATAGCTGCTCCGGGAGCTCCCCGGTAACTGCTTGAAAATTTTCGGTGAAAGCTCCCCGGGGGCTTAAAATATCTCCTTGTACTTCTTGAATTGTATCAAGACGAACGGTCAGTTCCTGAGTAGTGTTCTCCGTTATCTCTGCTTCGGCGGCAATGAGACTGGACAGGTTGAGTTCACGGCTGACTCTCTGTAATCTGGACTCCAGATATAAATTGTTATCACTTAGCTTTTCTTTGATCTGGTAAAGCGGATATAGAAAGATGATAGCAACTGCCAGAAATACTCCCAGGAGAATGATTTTTAAGGGTGTTTGAGGTTTTTTCGGTTTCCTTAATTTGGCTGAAAGGATGTTTATATTCGTATCATGGTAGTGTACGGCTTCTTCTTTATCCGGCTTTTTTTTCGGTAATTTCTTCAGAGCCAGTCCCATGTTTACCGCATACGAAGCCACGGGAATATCGGACGGAAAATCAAGTGCAGGCACGAGAGGTTCGACCGTATATTCGGTCATAGACTGCAGGAGATCCTGCGTAGCGGTATCCCCGGCCAATTCGCCGGTAAGGAGCAGGGGAATATCATCGGGTAGCCGGTTATGCGGATTGCTGCTCTGATAGAAAGTAACGGTCTTGGTGAGTTCATCTGCCAGCCGTCGGATATTATCTTCGAGAGTGGCTCCTTCACCCCGGGGACTGATGGTATGAACGATTGTAAGAAGTCCGTCGGCGATAATGATGATATCGTAACACTCGGGCTCAAGACTGGCGATAATGCCGTTGGCGCGATTAGCGACTCTGGCTAGCGCCAGCGGTTGAATATCCATGACATATGGTTCCACACCCGCGGCTTCCAGTGTCTGGACCAGAGCGTCTATCAGATATCGGGATATACCAAGGACGAAGTAAGTTTGCTCATCCTCCTCACCGGGAAGGGCCTGCCAGGAAAGATACAGGTCCTCCAGGGGCAGGGATATTTCTCTCTTGAAACCCCTCAGGATAGCTTCTTCCAGTATATCCTGCTTCAGCCGCGGGAGGTTTAAAAATCGGTAAGTAAAAGCTAGACCGGAGATACTGACGATGACTTTTTCCCTGGGCACTTTGATTGATTTAAACAGGTCTCTGATTGTTTTTCCCACGATATCCGGTTGTGTAATCAGACCGTCACGGACGAGGCCAGACGCCAGGGTAGCGTTTCCCCATTTATAGACACGCTTTCCTTTTACAGAAAGGACTCTGATACTGTTGTTGCTGATGCTTAAGCTAGTATACATAAGTTTACAGGTTTTCTTCTCCTATTCATCCTTTGGCGCTTGAGCGTAGATAGCTATGTCCAGGTCACCCATTATCCGTGCCGAGCCCTCGGCAAGACTCTCCTGAAAAGATGTATCATCTTCTTTATTAACCGTTAAATATTCGATAATCATTGTTTGTGTTTCTCCGTTTTCTAACAGATTTAGAAAATCGGAGAATTGTGCCGATGTACCCGAAACGGTCAGATTTAGCCGGAACACAGAAACATCATAGTCATTAAAGGTCTCGATATCCCAGGATCTCGTTGCCAGCGGTATAGCTTTTATCCCGATGTCTTCTGCGGTTTTCAGGATGGTATTGATTATCGCGGTGGTATTGGGTTCAGCGGGGAAGGTGCTTGATGCTGCATCCAGTTCAGCCTGAACCTCCTCCAGCCGCTGCTGCAGGTCGGGGTAAGATGGTGGTATCTCCGCCAGCGACAGCATGGTCTCGGTAATATCTGCCGATAACGCGTTATTCTGCCGTCTCTCCTTCAAGTAACCCGTTCCGAGCCAGTAATAAGCTACGAGAAGGGCGGCGATAACTAATATCAATACTATTTTTCTTGACTTCACGGCAGTATCTCTCTCCCGGCGAAATTCATTTGGATAATGGATGACCGGTATATATCAATCATTATTCCTCTCATAGCTTATTCTACCTGCCACAGGACGATGGAAGCCGTCTCGTTGTCGGTATTCACGTAGGCGGAAATCGTTCTGGAACCGGTGGTGGCTACAATCTCGTAGGCAGCCGAAGTCCCTTCGCTTAGATTTATCTCGATGGTCTTTACAAAGCCGTCGGTTCCCGGACCGCAATAAGCTATGGCAAATATACCGCCGAAAATGTGGATAATATCAGGAACAATACCATTACTGGTATCATATTCCAGGGTGTCAATCACGCCGCTGGTAATATTCCCGCTGTTGGCTATCTCTACGGTGATAACGAAGCCGTCATTCCCGTTGCCCCGGTAAGCAATCGCGTAGATATCCCCGGTAACATGAATAATTACCGGCTCTCTTCCGTTACTTCCATCGAATTCCAGCATATCGATAACACTATTGGAGATATCGCCGTTGGAGGCTATCTGTACCGTTTTCAGGAAGCCGCCATTTCCATTACCCTCGTAGGCGATGGCATAGACATCACCTGAGACGTTTATAATATTCGGGTAATAGCAGTTATTGGTACCAAACACCAGGCTGTCGATGATTTTGTTGGTTATCTTGCCTTTTTCGTTTATTTCTACGGTGGTGATAAATCCATCACCACCGCTACCCCGGTAGGCAATAGCGTAGATATCACCGGAAATATGAAAAATATCAGGATAATAACCGTCGGAGGTATCGTATTCCAGGCTGTCCGTGGTTTTCTTAGCAATATCACCCTTGGATGTTATTTCCACGGTAATTACATAGCCATCGGCGTTGTTACCGCGGTAGGCAATGGCATACATATCACCGGAGATATGAATCATATCTGGCTCTCTCCCATTTTGTGTGTCGAATTCCAGCGTATCTATGGCACTATTACCTATATTGCCATCGGGGGCTATGGCCACTGTCTTTATAAAGCCGTCATTACCGGGACCCTGGTAAGCGACGGCAAAAATTCCGTCTGATATCCGGATGATATCCGGAAAATAGCAGTTATCGGTGTCGAATTCCAGGCTGTCCAGCACTTTGTTTGTTATGTCACCGTCAATAGCTATCTCTACCGTCTTTAAAAATCCGTCATTCCCGTTGCCGCGGTAGGCGATTGCGTAGGTATTACCGGATACATTGATAATATCCGGCGTCTGGCCGTATACGGTATCGAATTCGAGACTATCCAGTACCTCGTCTGCAATTTCGCCGATGGTACCGCCGTCACCGGTAACGTTGGCGGTAACCGTAATCGTTGTTGTCAGGTTGTTCACCATCTCGCTGAGCTTGTAGGTGATTTCGTCACCGGTTTCGGGTATCTTTTCCGCGAGGTCGCTCCAGATTAAGCCCCAGATAGCATGTTCCACACCGGCATCACAGCTGCCCTGGTGCAGGATGGTTTCGCCATAAACACGGGAGCCGATAAGGCTGCTGCCCGCGTGACCGAGAAACGGCGTTATTATCAGAGTACCGAAAGCCAGAGCCATCATGGCGAGGGGTAAAGCCTGTCCCTTTTCATTTTTCATCATGTACCCTCTGCACTCGGTCTCAGATACACCTTGTAGATTCCGTTTTCGCTGATGTTGTCCCGTCCTTCCGGGGAAGAGGTCAGCGACATGGTGATAACGCGACCGCTAACGGTAAATGTAACTTCGGATATATTTTTTGCTAAAACCATCTGACTGCCGCTCACGGTTCGTTCTAGTTTGGTATCGGTCATATCGTAAGTAACCGTCGAATTATCCGTCAGGGTCAGCACCAGACTGCCTCCACCCGTTGCCGACTTCGCCTTCTGGCCATCAAGTTCAAACCAGTACGCCGCGTTCTGTAGCTCGTGCGTAGCTATGAGCTTATCATTGCCGTACTCGGTAATGCTGAGCATCTGGTAGATGCTTGTTCCCAGAAAGCTGACAATAAGTCCGGTAATAGCTGTTGCCATTACCAGGTCTACCATGGTGAAACCACGTTCGCTCTTCATTATCTATTTACCTTATAATCGGAAACGGTCAATAGAATTTGGCTGTCTCTGGAGACGGTAACCGTTATCTTCTGTATGTTGGCGTCGGTACCCGATACGGCGCTGACGGCTACCGCCAGAGTGTAATTCTCCGGTACGGCTATAGTCGGATAACTTCCGGCACCCGGAATGTAGGTATAGCTTTTGGTATATTCCAGCTGAGAACGTGCCAGGCTCTGTATTACCGTCTCCTCATCCTGGGCTCCTACGGCAATCGACCCCGCCGAAAGGGCGGCGATAAAAGTAACTACAGCGGTCCCGAGAATAGCTACTGCCACCAGCGTTTCCGCTAGCCCCAGGCCTTTCTGTTGTTGAATCTTACATATTATGTATCGCCTAATGTAACGCATGTCTTTTACCCGATATAGCCACTAACCCATATGTCTTAATATGGAATACAGCGGTGTTATTATGGAAAGGGCGACCCCAATTATTATCAGACCGATGATTAAGGTTAATAGCGGTTCAATCATCGATGTCAGTATACTGATCCGGCATTCGACACGCTGTTCGTAGTAATTGGCCAGCGTATCGAGAGTAGAGTCCATCGTGCCGGTCTTTTCACCCACCATTGCCATCTCACCGACAAGGGGCGGAAAAATTTTTACCTCGGACAACGGCTGTGACAGTCCTTCTCCCTGGACCAGTTTTTCTTTAACATCGTACAGCGACTGGCGTATAATCGGATTTTTATTGGTTTGAGCGGCGATATCCATTACCTGCGTAATATGCAGTCCTGCTTTTAATAGCATCGAGGCTGTCTGGCAGAAGTGCTGTACGCCGCGCTCGATGATTATCCCGCCGATGAGCGGTATTTTTAACATCGCCCCGTCCTTGGCGAGTTTTATTGATGGCACTCTTAAAAGGCCGATCACCAGGAGAATAAAAATAACTACTCCTGCAATCAGAAACATACCGTTATCCAGAACGAAACCGGAAACAGCCAGGAGCGTTTGTGTTGTCCACGGCAGTTCCACATCGAAAGAAGCGAATAATTCCACCAGTGGCGGTAAGGCTACCGTAATAAGCATGATTATCACGCCGACTGCCATCAGCAGGACAAAGGCGGGGTAAAACATGGCACGCTTTATTTTACTGGCGGTGGCTGCCTGCTTGGCCATGTATCCGGAGGCTTGTCTTAACCCGAGTTCCAGGCTGCCCGCCTGTTCACTGGCTCTGATTACCTGAATGTAAGTATTGGGGAAGACATCCGAATGATGGCTTAACGCCTGGGAGAAAGAGGAGCCTACTTGGATTTTATCTATCAAACTCGTTATCGTCTCTTTAAGAGACGCTTTGGAAGCCTGCCCTTTCAGTAATTGCAGAGCCGTCATTATGGCTATGCCGGACTCGACAAGGGTGGCCAGTTGATTGGAAAAATCGATTATATCCCGGGTTTTTACACCGAAAAGTGTAGGTATTGAGCCTTTGATACTGGTACCGGGCGGTATTTCTTTGAGACTGATAATACGCTGGTATCCGGCATGGTACAGGGCACCTTCGGCCAGGCTCTCCGAAGAGACTTCGATCGTACCCCGAACAACCTTTTTATCCATTGTATAGGCTTGATATTTATATGCCATCGGTTTACTCGTTTCGGTTTCAATACCATTTTTCAACTAATGGAAAATACATTACGCACGACTTCGCTTATCGATGTAATACCCTCTTTCACTTTGAGCATTCCGTCTTTATTCATCGTTGTCATTCCTTCGGATATTGCCTGCTCCCTGATTTCACTGGTGCTCTTTTTTTCCCGTAACATCTTTCTAATGCTCTCGCTCATCACCAGAAATTCGAATATCCCGGTACGGCCGCGATAGCCGGTATTGGCGCAGAGGTTGCATCCGTTTCCGGTATAAAACGTGATGTTTTCCTCCTGGATTTCTTTCTCAAAAGCCTGCATCTCGCCCTCGGGTGGCTGGTACGGTGTGCGGCAGTTGGTGCAGAGGCGACGGACCATTCGTTGCGCGGCGATGGCGATAAGCGTTGAGGATATCGAAGCCGCGTCAACACCCAGGTCCATCAGACGGGACAGCACGCCGACACTGTCGTTGGCGTGGATTGAAGATAGCACCAGATGACCGGTAAGCGCCGACTGGATGGCGGTGGTTACCGTGTCGGCATCACGGATTTCTCCTACCAGGATAATGTCGGGGTCGTGGCGCATGATAGACCGCAGGCCGCTGGCGAAGGTAATTCCCGCCTTTTTATTCACCTGCGTCTGGTTAATATCCATAAAGTTATATTCAATGGGGTCTTCGATTGTCATGATATTACGCTCGTTCCGGTCCAGTTCGTTTATGGAAGCGTAAAGGGTGGTGGTCTTGCCGGAGCCGGTAGGGCCGCTTACCAGTATCATGCCGATGGGGCTTCTCAGCATTGTTTTAAATTTGTTAAGAACATCGGGGTAAAAACCAAGCTCCGTCAGGGTAAAAAGGGACAGCGATTTATCCAGAATTCTTAACGTGACCCTCTCCCCGTAAGGAGTTTCCATAGTGGCTACGCGTATATCGACTTCATTATCACCGATTTTAATCGAGAATTGACCGTCCTGGGGTCGTCTTTGCTCGGAGATGTCCATCTCGGCCAGGATTTTTATCCGCGATACCAGGGGCATATGGATACCGAGAGGAAATGAATACGCGTCATGAAGGATGCCGTCTATCCGGTAACGAATCCTGAGTCTGTCTTCCTGCGGCTCGATATGAACATCCGAGGTCCTGTCCTTGACTGCCTGAGCAACCAGCAGGTCAAGAGTCTCGGCAATCGGAGTCCTGGTGGTAAGTATCGGGGCATCCACCCTTTGTTCTTCCTGCGTCGGCGCCAGTTTGCTCATCTGTTGCTCGATAGCGCCACTCGACCGGTAGTTAATGTTTATGGCGCGTTCGATATCCGAGCGCACGCCAAGGGATACCTCTACCCTCATCTTTGCTTGAGCTTTCACGTCCTCGATAGTGCGGATATCTTCCGGGTCAGCCATGACCACCATCAACGAATCGTTGACGATATCCAGGGGTATCAGGATATGTTTCCTGGCCATATCCTCGGGGATAAGTTTAAGCGCCTTGGGTTGTATGGTATGTCTCTTAAGGTCGATTAACGGTAAATTCAGTTGAATGCTCAGCATGATAGCCAGTGTTTCTGCATTTACCAGCCCTTCTTTTACCAGAATATCGCTGAGTTTGCCCCCCTGTTCCTGTTGTATCGTCAGGGATTTCTCCAGCTGCTTCGGGGTGATAAGCTTCTCCTCAACCAGCATTTCACCCAGGCTTTTCTTGCCCGGCTTTTCCGCAGCCGGGGACTCCTGGTTCTCCTTGTTTGACTTTTCCGCCGTCGGGGACTCTCGGTTTTCCTTATCCACTCGTTTTCTCCTGGCCTGTGGTTGCCTGTTCCTTCTTCGCTAACAGGGCTTCTACATGACTCACAATATCGGCAGGAGCGGCCGGTTTGGTGAGATAATCATCCGCACCTACCAGAAGTCCGGTATTTCTATCCATATCTTGAGCTTTAGCCGAGAACATCATTATAGGCAATTTTGCCGTATCGGGTTCTGACCGCAACCGGTGGCAAATCTCAAAACCATCCAGGCCCGGCAGCATAACGTCAAGGATAATGAGGTCCGGTGCTTCGGTTAGAGCTTTCCGTATACCGTCCAGTCCGTTTGAGGCGCTGAGTACCTGGTACCCCTCGTGCCTGAGCGAGTATTCAACCAGCCTGGACGTGGCTGGATCATCCTCAATTATTAATATCTTTTTTACCATTACCGTTTCCTCCTTTGCCGTTTAAAGGCAGGGTAAAACTGAAGGTGCTGCCTTCACCTAATTTGCTCTCTGCCCAGATACGCCCGCCGTGAGCCTCGATAATCTGCTTGCTGATAAACAGTCCCAGTCCTGTGCCGCCTCTGGCTAGCTTATCTTCCGCCCGGTAAAACCTTTCGAAGAGGTGTGACATGGCCTTTTTATCAATACCGATTCCCCCGTCTTTAACCTGAAACAGTAGCTCCCCATTGCGGGTCTCCAATTTAGCCGTCACACTGCCTCCAGGATCGCTGAATTTGATAGCGTTGCTCATCAGATTCACGATTACCTGACGGAGACGCTCGGCATCGACTTCTACTTCCGGGAGTATCTCGGGTATGTCTTCATCGAGTGAAACATCTTTGTCCCGGGCAAGACTGTGGAATATCTTTATAGAGTCGATAAACGTATCACGTAGCGGTAGGAGTCGCTTATTTATCTGGAACCGGCCCGACTCCAGGCGTGACATGTCCAGCAGGCTGTTAATCAGGATTCCCAGCTGCTGGCTCTCCCGGTCGATTATCTGCAGGAATTCCTCCTGTGTTTCAGCATCCGGCACTTTCCCTTCGAGGATTAATTTAGCAAAACCGCCGATTGACTGCAGCGGCGTACGGAGTTCGTGAGAAACGTTGGAGAGAAATTCGGACTTCATCTTGTCTATCTGCCGCAGCTTTTCTTCAGCCTCTTTACGTTCGGTGATGTCTCTGATAATACCTGTAATCAGGTAATTTTCTTCAACTTTTCTTTTTGACAGGGAAATTTCAACAGGTACTACCGTTCCGTTTTTCCTGAGTAACCCCGTCTCTGTTATCCGGTTTGAGTCCCCATTTCCATTAATTTTAAATAGCTTAGTAAGCGTATCCTCGGCTTTTTTCTTGTTCTTCTCGGGAGTAAGCATTACCACCGGTTTCCCCAGTATTTCTTTCTCTTTATAGCCGAGAATCTTCTCTGCCCCCTGATTCCAGATAATTATCCTCATGTTCTGGTCCATGGAAATAATTCCGTCTATTGATGTATTAATCAGTTCACGGTATTTTTCCTCACTCCGTTTCAGGGCTTCCTCAGCCAGCTTACGCTGGGTGATGGCTGTTGCCAGTATCACCCATCCGTACCGTTTATCGTTTCCTCCGATGGTCTGGATGCTCACGTCAACCCATACTTCACCGTGCTTGGTCCGGTGCAGTTGCTCTTCATGGAGATAACCGTTACTATCAAGGTTGTTGAACCTTTCTTGGTTTTCACCGGGGTACTTCTCAACTATCTCAATCACGTTCTGGAGTTTCTTGCCGATTGCCTGCGATGCTTTAACACCGTAAATCTGTTCGCTGATTTCATTCCAATGTGTAATGGCATAATTCGTGTCCGTGGCAATAACGCTCTCGTGGATGGACTTAAAAGCGGCGTCCGAGAAGCGTAGAGCCTCTTCCGTCTCTTTACGCTCGGTAATATCAATTGTTATGGATATGATGCATTCTTCATTGCCGATGTTTATTTGTTCGGCTGAAAATAACCACAGGCGTGTTTTGCCGGACTTCATACGGAACTCATATTCCTCCTGACAGACTTTCCCGTATTCTTTAAGAAGTTTAATCATGCGGAGCCTATCATCTTTATTTGCCCATATTTTCAATTCATCAGCACGACGTCCGATAACCTCTTTTCGCGTATAGCCGGTGGTTTCGGTAAAACTATCGTTAACTTCAACGAATGTGCCGTCTTTCACGGCGGTGATGACAATCATATCGGGACTGGAACGAAAGGCTTTAGAGAACTTTTCCTCTGATTCCCTGAGCGCCTTTTCAGTCTGCCGACGTTCCGTAATATCGCGTAATGATGCCAGGTAGGCGGGTGTGCCTTCCCAGTCTATGCCGACAACTCGCATCTCGGCTATGGTCTTTTCGCCATGCGGGTGTTTGATATCAATCTCTGATGTCTTGCCACCCTCAACCGGATATTTAAACGGGGTGTTAAGAAGGGCTTTCTTCTGGCATTTGAAAAGCGATTCTGCGGCTGGATTGATAAAAAGAATCTGCTTATCCTTACTGACAACGATAATAGCATCGGCGTTTTTATCCAGTATTTTTAAAAGGTTGGCCTGGATTTTGGATATTTCTTCAGTATGCTGCTCCAGTTCCCTCTGCAGCCGGAACCGTTCGATGGCGTAGAAAAGGGAACGCTCCATCTGCGTGCCATCCATCTGCCCCTTAACCAAGTAATCCTGCGCGCCCAGCTGGACCGCCTTGATAGCTACATTCTCATCATCGTACCCGCTCAATACAACCAAAGGTATATCCGGAGCCATCTGGAGCACCTGGGTCACCGTGTCCAGTCCGTGGCTATCGGGCAGGCCAAGGTCAGACAGAATCAAATCGTGTGAATTTGCTGACAGTTTCTTCAGTCCGTCCTGAAGACATTTTGCCGGTGTAACCGTAAAATGTACGTTGACGGATTTAGCCAGTTTTCTCTGTAACAATTCCGCGTCGTCCTGGTTATCTTCGATTAATAAGACTTTTATATCTCTTTCTTCCATTTTATATTACCCGGATAAAACTATATCGCCGTTATTAGTTCTGATATGGAGGCTCATTTATCAGCAGCCAGTAAAGCCCTATCTGACGTACCGCGTCGACGAACTCGGTGAAATCAACCGGCTTGCGGACATAGCTGTTTGCCCCGGACTTATAGCCGCTGATGAGGTCCTGCTCTTCTTTGGACGAGGTCAGAATGATAACGGGTGTAAGCTCGGTGCGTTTATCAGCGCGTATCCGCTCCAGTACCTGAAGGCCGTTTAATTTGGGCAGTTTTAAATCGAGCAGGATGATTCTCGGCGTTTCGTTGGCATCGCGCTTAGTGTACTTTCCGGTAGCAAAAAGATAATCGAGAGCTTCAGCACCGTCACGGGTGACGGTAATGTCATTGGCGATGTTGTTTTTACGCAATGCCCTCATCAGCAGCTCGACATCGTCGGGATTGTCCTCTACCAGCAGTATCGTTTCTTTACTTCTGTCCATCACAAACCTCCGTCAATTTAGTGTGAAGTAGAATGTGGCGCCTTTATTTACGGCTCCCTCGGCCCAGATATTTCCGCCATGCCGATTTATTATTCTCAGTACGGTAGCCAGGCCGATACCGGTACCGGGGAACTCGGATGTTTCGTGAAGACGCTGAAAAGCGCCGAAAAGCTTGTCGGCATACGTCATATCGAAACCGGCCCCGTTATCGTTAATGAAATAGGTCGTTTTATTGCCGTTCTTGGTTGTGCCGAATTCTATTCTCGTTTTCTTGCTTTTACTGGTAAACTTCCAGGCATTGCCCAGCAGGTTCTCAAATAATGCCCTCAGAAGCTCGGGGTCTCCCTGGGTAACCAGTCCTTTTCTAATCACAAATTCTGCCTGTCGTTTTGGGTCGTTTTCATGTAATCGTGAGGTGATTTCTTCTACCAGCGTGCTCAGGTCAACTTCTTCTTGATGCATTTCGCTCCGCATCAGGCGTGATAACTTTAGTAATCCGTCGATGAGTTCACCCATTTTCTGGCTGGCACTCCGCAGGCGGTTGAGATAGTCCTTTCCGGTATCATCAAGGCTCCCCGCATAGTCTTCGAGTAATGCCTGGCTGAAGCCGTCAATGCTCCGCAGCGGCGACCGGAGGTCATGAGAAACGGAATAGCTGAAAGTTTCCAGTTCTTTATTGGTTGCCTCCAGTTGAGCGCTGGACTGCTCCAGATTTGCTATAGCGTGCTTTAACTGTTCTTCGGCATCCTTACGCTCGGTAATTTCACGGGCGATGAGGTGCATAGCGATTATTTCGCCTTGGTCGTTGGAGATAGCCGCATGAGTTTGCTCTATCCAGATTACCTGGCCATCTTTACGTACCAGTCTTACCGTAATAGGCTTCTGGTCTTTCTTATTATCCGATGACACATGTTTTACGAAGAACTCTCTATCCTCTGGATGAATCATTTCAAGTCCCAGATTTGGGTCGCTGTAAAACTCCTCTTGCTTGTAGCCAGTAATGCGGAGACATGACGGACTCATGTAATCTGTCTTTATATCAGGGGTCATCTGAATACGTGATATAAGATCAGTAGCATTATCCGCAATCAGGCGGAAGCGTTCTTCACTCATTCTTAACGCTTCCGCCGCCTGCTTGCGCCCGGTAATATCAGTACTGGAAACAAGAACACAAACCTTCCCATTAAGGTTTAAATACTCATTAGAAACCAGCATGGTGCGTATTTCGCCCGACTTTATTCGGAAAGCATATTCTTCATTATTCATTTTCTCACGGTTTTCTATTTTGTGAATCATTTCATCTTTTTGCTTGGTATCAGCCCACATGTTATATTCCTCGGCGGTGTGGCAGATTAATTCTTTCCTGCTGTACCCGGTAATCCGCGTATAGCTATTATTTACTTCAATAAATGAGCCGTCATTTACCAGGGAAATGGAGATAGCCGCCGGGCTCGAATGAAAAGCTTTAGAGAATTTATCCTCGGAGTCTTTGATGGACTCTTCTGCCCGTTTCAGATCGGTGATATCGATAGTCATCGATATCATGCACGGCTCGTTGCCAATGTTCAGCAACTCGGCTGAGAACAACCAGGTACGTATTTCACCGGACTTTATCCTGAAGTTAAATTCATGATTGTGCACTTTACCATCTTTCTTAAGTATCCGCAGCATTTTGTCGCGGTCTTTGGTCTGTGCCCAGATATTGATATCCTTGACGGTATTGCCGACTACCTCTTCGCGGGTATAACCGGTAATATCGGTGAAGCTGTCATTTACTTCAATAAATCTACCGTCTTTTATTGTGGTGATTACGATTGTATTAGGACTGGAGCGGAAGGCCTTGGAGAATTTATCCTCAGACTCCTGCAGGGCTTCCTCAGCCTGCTTACGCTCAATGGCGATGGTAGAAATCCGGGCAGACCATTCCAGGATTCTAATATCATCTGGATCAGGATTGCCTACTTTATTGCTATAGTTGGCTATGGTACCCAACAATTCGCCATTTGATGACAGGATGGGTTGAGACCAGCAAGCAAGCATGTTATTTTTTGTCGTTACATTTACCACTTCCTCAGCTGACTCGAAAAGAGGGTCGTTGGCAATATCCGGGATAACTACACGTTCTTTACGGTAGGCTGCGGTCCCACAGGAACCCATGACCGGCCCGATAGGTATGCCACCTTCCATAAGCTGGAGGTACTCTTCGGGCAGGCTCGGACCGGAGGCTTGATTAAGCCATTGTTTTACCGGGTCATATACTAATATCGAGCCTAGGATAGAGGGGTCGTGGTCTTCACCAAGGTGGACGATGGCATCCAGGAGTTCACCTAGCTCGGTACCCTGTCCCAGAAGAGTAAGTATATAATTTTCGTCTTGTTGTAGATGTTCTCTCTTCTGGCGTTCGGTAACATCATGAAAAATTCCGCGGGTACCTACTACCTCGCCATTTTCATACTGGGCACTTACATCACCTTCGACCTGAATCGAGTTCCCATCTTTAGATATAAATGTGGTCTCGATTCTGGGTATTTCCTCACCTGATAGTAATTGCTGGACTGTCTCTTCACAGTGCGCAAGATAATCCGGATGGATTATGTCCATAAAAGTAAGGTTTTCAATTTCACTTTCGTCGTATCCCAGAGACTCCTGCCAGGCTTTGTTTGCGTATATTAATTTGCCCTGGCGGTCGGCGCTTTGAATTAATTCACTGGCGTTATTGAACAGGTCACGGTAACGCTCTTCACTTTTTCGTAAAGCCTCCTCCACTTTTTTACGCTCGGTAATTTCAGCATTGAGTACATCTATGGAGGTCATACTCTTATCTAGATTCGTTGTCATCTGGTCGAAAGCCCGTGACAGCTGGCCGATCTCGTCCTTGGCTTTGGTGCCGACTTTATAATCCAGCCTGCCCTGGGAAATCATATCCGTGCCCTTATGTAGAGCATGCAACGGACGTACTATCGACCGGGTAGTCAGGTAGGCAGCGGCTATTCCGATAATTGTTATAAATCCGGCACTAACAAAAAGCCAGAGTATACCGCTGAAGTGGGCTTGTTTATAATCCTCACCAATCGCTGATAGCTGGACAATACTATCGGCTTTTTTCTCACTGATGAATTGCTCCAGGTCAAGAAGTGCCGGGAGGCTGAAATTTCGGTCAAATGCCAGTAACTCACTGTAGCTGGTGCCTATTTCTTTTAGGTTTATAATATTCGAAAGATTGAAAGTTAAGGAGTCTATTTTTACCAGCAGTTTCTGGTTATCTGAGTATTCAATCGGACTTATTTGTTCGGCCTGAGGCAGGTATGTCTGGCCCAGTTGTACCAGTTTATATATTTGAATTCTGGAACTTTCGTCGGCTTCCGGAAGGTCACGCAGGACATAGTCCATAGTCAGCTGGTAGGCGTCATCGGCCGTATTCTCTATTTCGTTTATTTCGAGAGTATTCGGAATTATATCGCTTTCTACAGCCAGGAAGTGTTCCTTTAAGCCTCCCATGTTATTGGCGGCATAAAAGACAATCAGCCACAGCAGGACTACCACTGCCGAAAACCCGATTATCAGTTTTGTCCTTACTTTCATCTATCACCTTCACAGTGAATTTGACTATTACTTTTAATATCTCAATATCACTGGGTATTCCTCGTTATCTCAACGTACCGTACCCGGTTCTCTCAAGGAGGGCAGCACCATACATTAAAGGATTTTTCTAACTTCCTTTGAACATATTATTTGGTTAACTGACAAAGTTACCCGATTATATATTTACTCATAGCCATTAGTTACCTGAGTCACCAGCCCGGTGCTGCTGCACGAATATGTACCCTTGGTTGTTTGTGTACGCAGATAAGTAGGATACAGAACACTACCGGTGGGAAAAGCTGACATGTCGCTGGTGGCTGAGGTAGCCGTCACCGAGGTCTTCGCGGTCTTTGCCATCATCGTATCCATGGCTGTCTGAACGGTTACCAGCTCAGCTAGAGACGCTTCTGTTTGCCCCTCATCGGAAAGACCGGTGACATTGGGTATAACTACGGCTGCCAGGACTCCCAGAATCGCCACGACGATAAGTAGTTCTACCAGGGTAAAACCTTTGCTATCATAACTAAACCTTTTTAAAAACTTTCGCATTTTTCCACCTCCTTTATTTACCTGTTCTCTAGGGCTTTTCAAGATTTACCTCCTGAAGTAAATATTCTGATGTTACCGTGAGCATAATAATATCCTTCACATATACTTCCCTCCCGCTAACCTATCCGGTAATAATGTGCTAGCAGCCATTAGTTCTCCGTACGGACGTTTTGGACCGGCATGTGGTATTTCGTCAGAAATTCGGAAAAATCGTCTTTAACTACCCGGTAATGACCACCGGGGAGCCTGAAAGCCGGTAGTTGTCGCGTGGTAATCCACCGTAATACGGTGGTATTGCTAACGCCACAGCACTTGGCTATGAATCCTACGGATATATACTCCGGAATCCACTGCTTTGATGTGTTCTGCAACTAGACTCTCCTTCGTTTTCATCCGCACAAATCGTTCTTTCACTGTTCAATCGGAAATGCGAGTAAAAACGCTGTTAGCAGTGCTTGATACGTTTGTAGTTTATAGAAAATGAATCACAAATATATCACAGATTACTCAGAGACATTAACAGAATAATCACAAGAGAAGGTAATTGAAACTGAATTATAGATAAATGATTGCGTATGATGCCTGGCTCTGATAGAGGGTACCGTTGACGCGTGGACAAGTCAGGAAGCAGAATATTACACCTGTTTTTAAGAGCCTCGTTGAATCGGTATGTTATGCCTGTCGGCAAAAGCATAAAAGTCATCTCTGTGTATGCGGTTCTGACCTCCCGGTAGTCTGAAAGCTACCAGATTGCCCTTTTCAATCCATCGTAATACGGTTACCTTGCTTACCCCGCAGTGTCTGGCAACAGCACCGGTAGTAAGGAATTCGGGATAAGGCGTTTTAAGTCGCGTTTTCAATATATACCTCCGTAGATACAGCGGTAATTTATCCGTCAACTCCTGGTAAACACATAAACTGCCATTAAATGCGGAAAGGATTCCTTACGTTATTCACGGGGTAAACCCGGTTAACGAATGTTCTGATGCTAATCTAGACTGCTGAACTCACACGCGCGTCACAAAGGCGCTATCCACATTTACAAAAAAATCACACTTGCCGTCGGGATGAACCAGAGAAACCGTGCGGATGCTTGTTCTGGGGGTGTTTAGTGTATATATGCTATCGTTCGGGACTAGCGGTTGCGGATAAAGGGATTGCTCCTGCGTTCGGCCCCGATGGTCGACTCGCGGCCATGGCCCGGATATATTCTAAAATCGTCAGGCAGTACCATCAGCCTGGTTTGGATGCTATCAATAAGCTGTCGATGACTGCTCCCCGGCATCAGCGTCGTGCCGATACCTCGATAGAAGAGGGTGTCCCCGGTAAAAACCCTGTTCCCGGTAAGCAGGCAAATACTTCCGGGCGTATGACCCGGTGTGTGTACCACCGTAAAACGGGTGCTTCCCATCTCTATAATGTCTCCCTCATGCAGCAGCCTGTCCGGGGTTCCCGGTGTTTTATAGGAAATCCCGAACATGGAGCTAAAAGACCCCCGGCCTTCGAGGAAATCGGCATCTTCGATGTGGATGGCAACATCGGCTCCGGTCCTGGCCTGAATATCGAACAGCGCGGCAATATGGTCGGAGTGACCGTGGGTGAGTACTATTGTTTGAATAACGAATTTCGAATCGGTAATGGCTTTTAAGATAACCTCGGGATTTCCTCCGGGGTCGATGACCATGCCCTCTCGCGTGTCGGTATTTCCCACAATGTAGCAGTTAGCGGAGAGCGAGCCTACCACCAGTCTCTTGATAATGAGATTTTCATCCATGTTCACGTTTTGATTAGAGAGATAACGGTTTTATTGCGGTTTGAGGGTGACTCATGCCGGGTATTTTCAAAATAGCAGAGTCAGGATAATTAAGCAAGTCCCTTCCAGAGATATAGAGGAGCGTAAATTCTGAATCTATGCGACGGCGGGTTCTGATGATTTAAATGAGGGACGCTGGAGTAATGCCCGTATTCTGGCGTTTAGTTCCATCGGTCCGAAGGGTCTTTTTAAGAAGTAATCGGCGCCAGCGTCGATTGCCTTGGTGGACATATCGACACTGGTATGGCTGCTTATGACGATGAGTGGTATACCGGAGAGTCTTCTTATCTGCTCACAGAGTTGCCACTCAGCTGTTTCTCTACCCGCCTGGAGTATGATGATATCATAATCACGGTGGTCTATCTGTTTCAGATTAGCTTCGGTGTTATTTACCATATCGACCTTATAGCCTTCCCTGGTTAACAATCCGGAGCTGGTCGAACGTAAATATGAATTGGCAATTACTAATATATGCTTAGCCATGTTTACGCTATAAAATGTAATACAACCGAGTATCCTTGAACAGAAGATAAACCTTCATTTCTTCTAGGGGTTCACTCCCAATCTAAAATATGGGTGATATCCCTGAATAAAAATGATTACCTGTATAGATGTATATAGTACCCTTGCCTATTACAATAGTACTATACCTCAGATATGAGGGAGATACTATGCAGAGAAAACGTAAAATAGGCTTTATCCTTGAGGCTATTGTTGTCCTTATACTTATAGCGGTTCTTTCTTCAATAGCGGTTCCCCAGGTAGAGCAAATGATTGGTGATGAGCAGGAAGAACTACACGCTGAAGAGCTTAATGATATCCAGGGAGCTGTAGCGGAGATGTTAGCCGACAGCCTGTCAGGGACTCTTAAACCTGTTGGTCCCACCCAGGATATGACGCAGGTTGTAACTAATGACATAACACCTCTGGTCTTAACGAACTATCTTGGTAATAACGGTACTTATATCATTAAATCGGATTGTCAATACATCTTTTCTTCCGACGGTAGAGTGACCCAGGATTGTCCGTAAGCAGACCAGTTCGGTCCGGCTATTTCACGGTGTATCGAATCAAACCCTTTCATCACCCGTATTTTCCTCGTCTTATGCTATAATAGGGTAATCTTACCCGAATAACCTGTTCAGGAACTGACATATCGTGACCGACCAAGAAATCTACCGACCTTTAAAGAAAGCCCCACGATTCAACCAAGGGTATTACGTGGTTGGAGCTTCCTTTATTATTTTGGCGGTTTCATGGGGTGTATATGTTGTCTTCGGTGTCTTTTTCAACTCGCTGATTGACGAGTTTCATTGGAGCCGTGCCGTAACTTCGGGAGCCTATTCACTCTCTTCTATTATCGGCGGGGTGCTGGGTGTATTGATGGGAGGTCTTACCGATAGGTTCGGCCCCCGCCTCGTGGTAACATTCTCCAGTGTAATTTTCGGCATTGGGCTTGTATTAATGTCGCAGGTAAATTCACTCTGGCAGCTTTACCTGTTCTTCGGGATAATAGTAGGTATCGGTATGAGCGGTCTCTGGGTACCGATGTTGTCAACTGTTGCCCGGTGGTTTACGAAAACACGCAGCCTGATGACCGGGATAATTATCTCTGGACTGACGGTCGGGCAGATAATCGGGCCTCCGGTTGTTTCCCGTCTTATTGATAAATACCAATGGCGTGATTCTTATATTATTATTGGTATTTTCGGTATAATCATCTTGGTATTAGCGGCACAATTTATGAAGCGTAAACCGAAGGACGGTGAAAAAATAGTCACTGATGTGCATAGCAGCCAACAACAGACAGCCCCTAATATTACTGCGGATTATTCATTGAAAGAGGCCATGAACACAGTCCAGTTCTGGCTGGCTACCATGGTCTTCTGCTGCTTCGGTTTCGTAGCCTATGGTCTTACGGTGCACATGGTCCCCCATATCACCGGGCTGGGAATACCCGAAATCTCCGCTGCCAATGTGCTTTCGGTCAGCGGGGGAGTCGGTATTATCGGCAATTTCGTCCTCGGCGGACTGGTCGGCGATAGAATCGGCAACCGTAAAACTTTTATTATCGGGATTGTTCTGATGATAGCTGGTCTGGCATGGCTGGTCCCTGCCAAAGAGCTTTGGATGTTTTATCTTTTTGCTGTTATATTAGGACTGGCATTCGGTGGCATGGGCACGTCCGAATCTCCCCTGACGGCCAGGCTGTTCGGATTGACCTCTCACGGTTTGATATACGGGGTAATGGCGATGGGATTTACCGCGGGTGGAGCCTTAGGCCCGGTTATCATGGGGTATATTTACGACGTTACTGATAGTTATCGGATAGCGTTTCTGGTCTCTATAGCCCTGTGTGTAATAGGGCTGATATTGATGGTTATCTTGAAACCGACCCGTAGGCTGGGTAAAGAGCTTTAGAGTTGTCGGCGTATTCTAATAACCCCGGGTTTTGTCTATTACGTTCAGCAGTCTTTTATTGTTAAGGTATCGTTCCAGGTTTATACAGAACAGGTCGGTGGCACGTTTCATGTAGTCTTCCATCCCCCCGGAAACATGAGGGGTTAGAATGACGTTATCGAAATCCCACAGCCGACTATCGGTTGGCAGGGGTTCGGTGGCGGTGACGTCCAGTCCCGCCCCGGCTATCTGCTTTTCATCCAGAGCACGGATGAGGGCTTCTTCATCGATGATGCCGCCCCTTCCGATGTTGATGATATACGCGGTGGGCTTCATCGCTTTTAATTCCTCTGCCCCTATCAGTCCCGTCGTTTCCGACGTAAGCGGTGTGGCAATCACCACGTAGTCGCTTTCGCCGAGTAATTGCTTCAACTGCTTGGCCGGCAGCAGCTTCTCGACATATCTGGCACGTGCCGGTTGTTTAGCCGAACGACGGGTAGCAATCACTCTCATGCCGAATGCTTTACAGAGGCGCGCCACTTCCCGCCCGATATTGCCCAGTCCCACGATACCCACCGTCTTGTCCCTGAGTACGCCGGGCATGAACCGCGCCCATTCGTGTTTTTGCTGCATCCGGAAGCAAAACGGAGCCTGCTTGGCGAACATCAGCATAAACTCCAGCACGAATTCGCTTATCGGTGTGGCATGAATACCGCTTACTCCGGTCAGTATTACCGGGCTGTTCCAGATATCCGTGGTGGCAAAACGGTCAACACCGGCCGACATCGTCTGCACCCATTTCAGCCGGGGAGTTCTGGAAAGCAGGTCCTGAGGGAGAAAAAGACCGTAAATCACCTCGGCTTCAGCCAGGAGAACATTGAGCTTCTCCTTGCCGTCTGACTCACCGCGGAATTCGGAAACAGCCAGTATTGAACCGTCTTTCACCTTAATTCTAGGGCTGACGCTTGAAATTTGCCGGATGATTTCTTCATTAGCCTGGGGCAGGGATGCACCGAATGCCGGTGTAATTACCAGAATGTTTAGCGATTCCACGGAGAATTCTCCTTCTGTGTTGGTTTCAGGGTTGAGCGATATGCGGATAGCGGAACAGTGTCTCTTGATATTATAATCCATGCCCTGGCCTTTTCCAAATTATATCGCCATTCTCAGGCTTGTCATACCGCAAGTTTGACAAGCTATCAAATTTCATATAGTCTATTCTATACTCAAGAAAACACAAGATGTGTCAGCTAAAGGAGTCCCGGTCATATGGAATCCAGGAAGCTGAAGTCAAAAAATGATGAGCAACAGTCTGAGATTCTGGCATTAAGTCGGATTTCAGCCGCGCTCAGTGGCCTGTGGGATTTGGACGCCATCCTCGGTGTCGGCCTTGACAGTGCGCTGGAGTACATGCATGGCACCGTCGGCGAAATCCTGCTTATCGATGAAGACAGACAGAGTCTTTCGCGTCGTGTTCACCGTGGTTTGAGTAAAGAGTTTGTTACCGGTTTACGTACTAATCTCGGTGAGGGCATTACCGGAAGTGTGGCTCAGAGCGGTAAGGCTGTTTTACTGGAGGACATCTCCTCCGACCCGCGTGTAGCGCATCGTGAACTTATCATTGCCGAAGGCCTGAAAGCTTTTATATCCGTGCCTCTCCGAGCTAAAGAAATAGTCCTGGGTGTTTTGAATATCGCCAGTCACAGGCCGCGGAAATTTACCAATGATGATGTGTACTTTCTATATGCTATCGGCGACCAGCTTGGTATTGCCATCGAACATGCCCGACTATACGAAAGGTTAAGAAATGCCCGCGAAAGACTGCGGAAACTGGCCCGGCAGAACCTGGTTGCCGAGGAGGACGAACGTCGCAGGATTGCCCGCGAACTTCATGACGAAACCAGCCAGTCGCTTTCGGGAATAGCCCTACAATTACAGGCTTTAATAGAGATGTCCGGCATGTCCGGTACTCCGAGTGAAAAATTTGTTAGCGGATTAAAGAAGGTTCAGGCCTTAACCGTACAGGTCCATAATGAAGTAAGTCGGCTGATTTCCAATCTCCATCCGGCTCTACTGGATACACTGGGTCTGGTACCGGCGGTCCGCCAGTATGCGGAGACCAGGTTGCAGCCCCTTGAGATTGACGTATCCGTGGAAATAAAGGGAAAAGAATTAAGGTTACCCCCTGAAGTTGAGGCGGCACTTTTCCGTTTTATACAGGGGGCGGTAGGTAATGTTGCCCAGCATTCTCAGGCCAAGAATGTCTCTGTTTTACTGGAGTTCCGACCGGATGAATTCATAATGAAAGTGAGCGATAACGGGCAGGGATTTGATGTTTCCGAGATTACCGATGTTGAGGAAAGCGGAAGAGGCCGCGGATTATTCAGCATGAGGGAAAGGATAGGTTTTCTCAGCGGTAAAAGCGGCATCGAGTCGGAAATCGGTAAAGGGACTACCGTCTGGGCCAGCATACCCATAGGTCAGGAAGTAGGATATGCAAAAGATAAGAGTACTGGTAGTCGATGACCATACCATCGTGCGGGATGGTATCTGTGCTTTACTAGCCTTGGTCGGGGACATTGAGGTGGTGGGAGAGGCGGTTAATGGGAGTGAAGCATTGAAAATGGTGGCTCAACTGCAGCCCGACGTGGTGCTTATGGATATCGCCATGCCTATCATGGGCGGTCTTGAAGCCACCCGCCGGATTACCAGAGAATTCCCGAAAGCCAAGGTGCTGGTCATCACCCAGCATGATGATAAAGAATATGTTTTCCCGGTATTAGAGTCGGGCGCTTCGGGCCTGATAAGTAAGGCCGCCGCATCCTCGGAGCTAGCCTCCGGTATTCGCTCGGTCAATAAAGGTGATTCCTTCCTTTCACCTTCCGTTGCCAAGCTGCTGGTGGAAAACTACCAGCAGACCGCAGGAGAAAGAAATCACCAGGACCCCTATAACCAGCTGACAGAACGGGAAAGAGAGGTTCTCAAGCTGCTGGCGGAAGGTTTCAGTACCCAGGAGATGGCGGATATGCTGGTAATCACCCGTAAGACCGTGGAAGGCCACAAGACCAACCTCATGACAAAACTCGGTATCCACAACCGCATCGATTTGGTGAAATACGCCCTGCGCCGGGGTATTATTACTATTTAGACTCGTTCCTCATTGTCGTCACCTCTGTTGCTACCATATTCTCGCATTCAATATAGTCTCATTACCCCTTTCTTTCGGGGGTAAATACCCTGAAAATCAGGGGTATAAATACCAACCATCGGGGTAAAAGCCCCATTCCTCTTTAACTAAGGATGTCATATAGTGTGTGTTATAAGTGTTTCACGGTGAAGGAGGTTATCATGGAACAGACGTATAAAATCCTGATCGTGGATGATGAGCTGGAATTTTCCGAGGCTTTGAAGGCTACCCTCGAAAAAGAAGGGTATACGGTCGTTTATGCAGATGACCGTGGTGAGGCTGAGAAGGCCGTCCGCCATCATGAGCCCGATATTATTGTTCTGGGAACGATCATGCCCCGGGGAGACGCATTTCTCTTTCACAAGTGGTTGAAACAGACCCTGGGATTCAGCAGTCTGCCCATTATGGTTATCAACGCTGCCCCGGAACAGCAATTGGTCAAAGGCTGGCGACGGGATGAAGGAATGCAGTGTGACGCCGAAGACCTTCTGGCTAAGCCCGTCGAGCCGGAAGCGCTGGTTCCCCGCATTCAGAAACTGCTGGACAAGACGACGAAGAAAATCCGTGTATTAATCGTCGATGACCATGCCGTGGTCAGAGACGGCATCAGGTCGGTACTGACTTTACAGCGTGACATGCAGGTGGTCGGTGAGGCTGTTAACGGACAGGAAGCCCTGGAAAAAACGGTGGAACTCCTGCCTGATGTCGTGGTCATGGATATTGTCATGCCGGTAATGAACGGACTCGATGCCGCCAGGGAAATATGCAAGAGAGCCCAGCCCGCCAAGGTATTGATGTTGACTCAGTATGACGACGAAGAGAATGTAATGGCAAGTAAACAGGTTGGAGCCGTAGGTTTCATACCTAAAGCGGCGGCCAGTTCGCAGCTTTTAACGGGAATACGTTCCGTCGCTCGGGGCGATGAATCATGGATTGCGTCGCTCCAGCCTCATTAGGATTTGCGGAGTTAATGAGTGGAAGCAATCACCATAACTCTAAATGGCGTGGAGGTTAGCGGGTACCCTGCTACTACCATCCTTGACTTGGCCAGAGAACTCGGGGTCAACATTCCCACTCTGTGTCACGACCCGAATCTGGCGTCGACCGGTGCCTGCCGTTTGTGTCTGGTAGAAGATGAGAGAAACGGGGCATTACTGGCTTCCTGCGTCACCTCCATTACCCCGGGAATGACCATTAATACCAACTCACCGCGGGTAATAGAACATCGCAAGAAAATCCTCAAACTTCTGCTGGCAAGTCACCCCGACTCATGCCTTATCTGTGATAAGGGCAATCGTTGTCAACTCCATCAGCTGGCCGCGCAGATGGGTATCGGATTAAACGAATTCCAGAGAATACCGCAATTCGATGTTATCGAAGAGGTCAATCCTTTTATCGAGCGGGACCTTTCCAAGTGCATTATGTGTGGCAAGTGTATCAGAGCCGACCAGGAACTTGTCGTGGAAGGGGCTATCGACTACATACACCGCGGCACCATGGTTAAAGCCGCGACCCTGAATGAAGTCCCTCTGGAAAAATCCGAATGTACTTTCTGCGGTACCTGTGTGGCTATCTGCCCCACCGGTGCCATTATGGAAAAGGAAAGGGCTTATGCCGGTACAGTGACAAATACGGTAACGACGGTATGTCCGTATTGTGGTTGTGGCTGTACTATACTTTTAGGTGTCAAGGATGGCAAAGTGTTACAGGCAGTACCGGCAGATAGCAGTCCTGTAAATGCGGGTACTCTCTGTGTCCGGGGGAGCTATGGCTGGGATTTTATTAACAGTAGCGACAGATTGACTACTCCTTTAGTCAAAGAAGACGGCGAGTTCCGGGAAGCGACCTGGGATGAAGCGTTAACCGCCGTGGCTGACGGATTGAAAAAAATCAAAGAGTCCGGCGGTCCCGACTCGCTGGCGGTTTTCGGTTCGTCGCGGTGCACCAATGAGGAGAACTATCTGCTACAGCGTTTCACCCGCAACATCCTGGGAACGAATAATATCGATAACGGCAGTCGTCTTTACAGTGCCGCCAGCCTGACGGGGCTGGGAGCCTCGATTGGTTATGCGGGTACAACCGGTTCATTCGATGTTCTGGAGCGGTCACGGGTTATTATCGTCATCGGCGCCAATCCTGAGATATCGGCTCCGGCCGTAGCCTATGCCATCAAGCGGGCGGTCAAATATAAAGAGGCAGAGCTATGTGTTATTGACCCGCGTTTCACTCAGCTGGCACGTTTCGCTCGTTCCTGGCTGCAACCGAGGGTGGGCACAGATATAGCCCTGCTCAACGGTTTAGCCAGAGTGATTATCGATAAAAAGAAATTCGATATGGAATTCGTCTCTCGCATGACCGATAATTTTACACAATGGGAGGAGAGCCTGGAAAGATATACCCCCGATTACGTAAAGAAGGTAACCGGAATACCGGCGAAGGAAATACAGCAGGTAGCGCAGGTCCTCGCCGAAGCTGAAGAGGCGGCTATTATATATGGTAACGGCATTACCCAGTACGCCACCGGCACCGATGCTGTTATCGCCATCGCCAACCTGGCGATGCTCACCGGGAATACCGGTAGGTCCGGCGGTATCTTTGCCCTGCAGAGAGAAAATAACGCCCGTGGAGCCTGTGATATGGGCGTCTTGCCCGATTTTCTCCCCGGTTATCTGAGTATAACTGACTCTCAAAACCGGCAGAAATACGAAAAGAAGTGGGGTGCCAAAATACCCTTAGCCGCCGGGTACAGCGCCCTGGAGATGATGGAGAAAGCCCGTGAGGGAAAGGTCAAAGGGATGCTCATCATGGGAGAAAACCCGGTCGAAAGCTTTCCCCAGCCGTCTCTCGTAAAGGAAGCGCTGTCATCTCTGGACTTTCTGGTTGTAGCGGATATGTTTCTCTCGGAAACAGCTAAACTGGCATCGGTCGTCTTGCCGGCATCCAGCTTCGCGGAAAAAGAAGGGACCTTTACCAACTTTGAGGGGAGGGTGCAAAGATTACATCAAGCAATCGAGCCTGTCGGACAGAGCCTCCCCGATGGTGAGATACTGCTCGGGTTATCGGAGGCGATGGGTTCAACGATGCCTTATGCGTCCCAACAGGAAGTCATGGAAGAAATCGAAGAGATGGTGCCCTTTTATCGACATTTAGCCTTCGGTGAAACGGATAAAACAGATTCGGAATGGGGTGATGTTGATGGCGGCAGTCACGCGTCGAGGCGTCTTCATAAGGGGCTGTTCCCCAGCGGGTTCGGGCGGTTCTCTCCTGTCGAGTACGTACCTCCGCCGCCACCTGACGGTTATACCTTTACTCTCATGATTGGCTCGGTCAGGTACGGTTTCGGCTCGGGTGTACGAAGCTCACGGTCGGATAGGATGAGCCGATTTAATAGCGACGGATATCTGGATATAAATAGTGCCGACGCTGCAAAACTGGGTATCAGTGACGGCGATATGGTGAAGGTAATATCACCTGACGGAAGGCTGGAAAAGGCTGCCAGAATAGACACTGATCTACCCCGGGGCATGTTATTCGCTCCGATATCATCACCCGGTGGCGCCGTTTACAAATTATTCGGCACTGTCCTTGACCCGCAATCGAAAGCCCCGGCTATCAAGTCCTGCGCCGTAAAGCTGGAAAGAGTTTAGAAATATGACGAAACTGCAAAAGAAAAAACCTAAAATCAGTATGAAACAGATAGAGAAAATCGTTGCCGAATACCAGGGTAAAAGGTGGGCGCTGATACCCCTTGCCCAGAAAATCCAGGAGCAGGCTGGCTACATACCTCCGGAAGCAATACCCGTTATCGCCCGCCGACTCGGCTTGTTCCCGGCTCAGGTGCAGGGGGTTGTTACTTTTTATTCTCAGTTGTACACCCATCCCAGGGGTAATAATATCGTCAGGGTATGCCGGGGCACTGCCTGCCACGTACGCGGTGGCAAGTCCATCCTCAAGCTGGTCAAACAACACCTCAGCATCGATGAAGATGAGACCACCGAAGATATGGAATATACGCTGGAAACGGTGGCCTGCATCGGTGTTTGTGCGCTGGCGCCCAACCTCGTGGTGAACAATACCATTTACGGCAACATGAATCCTAAAAAGGTTGCCGCTGTTTTCAGTAATTACCGGGGACGTTCTAATGGTAAAAAAGAAGATAATAAAAAATAAGAATGGCCAGCGCCAGGTTCTCGTCTGCTGTGGGTCGGGCTGTCCCGGCTCGGAGCAGGTGCGGCAATGCCTCGAAGAGGAAATAGCCCGGCAGGGCCTCGGAGTCGAAGTTAAACCTACCGGTTGCCACGGTTTCTGCCAGCAGGGTCCCACCCTGCTAATCGAGCCCGATAATATCCTCTACTGCAAAGTGACCGATGATGATATTCCTGAGGTTGTTCGAGAACATCTGGGTAATAACCGTATTGTCGAGAGGTTGTTGTACGTCGACCCCGTCTCCGGTAAGACCGTACCGCGCTACTCGGATATCAGGTTCTATGAGGAGCAGAAGCGTATTATCCTGCGAAACTGCGGTCATATCAACCCCGAGAATATTGAAGACTATGTCGCCCGGGGCGGGTATCAGTCGCTGAAAAAGGCTATCTTTGATATGACGCCCGAAACCGTTATCGATGAAGTCAAACGTTCCGGACTGCGGGGCCGTGGCGGCGCGGGGTTTCCCACCGGTCTCAAGTGGGAGACCTGCCGCAACAACCCGGGCTCGCAGAAGTATGCCATCTGCAACGCCGATGAAGGCGACCCCGGCGCTTTCATGGACCGCTCTATATTGGAGGGCGACCCGCATGCCATGCTGGAAGGGCTGGCGATTACCGCCTATGCTATCGGTGCCAGCGAAGGCTATATCTATATTCGTATTGAGTATCCGCTGGCGGTCAAGCACCTCTACACGGCCTTAGCCCAGGCGGAAGAAAAGGGATACCTGGGTAAAAATATTCTCGGTTCAGACTTCTCCTTTAACGTGCAAATCAAGGAAGGGGCCGGCGCTTTCGTCTGCGGCGAAGAGACGGCCCTGATAGCGTCTATCGAAAGCAAGCGGGGTATGCCGCGGCCTCGTCCACCCTTCCCGCCACAATCGGGACTGGATGGTAAACCGACGGTCATTAATAATGTCAAAACTCTGGCCACGATTTCTGCCATCCTGGAAAAAGGTGCTGAATGGTATGCCGGTATCGGCACGGAAAAAAGTCGCGGCACCACCGTCTTCGCTCTCACCGGGAAGATTGCTAACAGCGGACTGGTAGAGGTGCCTATGGGCACGCCGCTTTCCCGTATTATCTATGATATGGGAGGCGGCATACCGCGCGGCCGGCAGCTCAAGGCGGTGCAGACCGGCGGTCCGTCCGGGGGCTGCATCCCTGCCCGCTTTATCGATACTCCCATAGGTTATGAAGAGCTGGCGGCTCTGGGTTCGATTGTCGGCTCGGGCGGCATGGTGGTTATGGACGAGGCTACCTGTATGGTAGAGGTAGCCCGCTTCTTCCTGAGCTTTACCCAGGCGGAGTCCTGCGGCAAGTGCACGCCCTGTCGATTGGGAACGCGGCAGATGCTGGAGATTCTGACCCGGATTACCGAGGGCCGGGGACGCGATGAAGATATCGATACCCTGCTCTCCATTGCCGATACAGTTAAGGAATGTTCATTATGCAGCCTGGGAAAGACAGCCCCCAATCCGGTCGTTTCCACCATTAAGTATTTCCGCGAAGAGTACGAGGCGCATATCCGTGAGAAGAAATGCCCGGCCGCGGTCTGTGAAGCTTTAATGATTTCGCCCTGCCAGCACACCTGTCCCGCAGGTATCAATGTCCCTAAATATGTAGCTCATATCGCCGAAGGCGAATATAAAGAAGCCATCGAGACTATCCGGGAACGCAATCCTTTCGCTGCGGTCTGCGGTCGTATCTGCCACCACCCCTGTGAGAACCGCTGCCGCCGCGGTGAACTGGACGAACCCGTCGCCATAAGGTCGTTAAAACGCTTCGCCGCTGACTGGTATGCGGAGCATGGTGCCGAAATCGGCGCTATCGAGCCCTTCCCGGTAACTAAAAAGGATAAAGTGGCGGTGGTCGGGGCTGGACCTACCGGTCTTGCCTGCGCTTACTTTCTGGCTCAGGCCGGTTACCCGGTTACGGTCTTTGAAGCCCTGCCGGTGGGTGGGGGTATGCTCTCTGTGGCTATCCCCGAGTTCCGTCTGCCCAAAACTGCCATCCAGCAGGATATAGACTATATCACCGGTAAGGGAGTGGAGATACGTTACAATACCCCGCTGAATACTAATTTCACCTCTGAGCACCTGAAAAAGGAAGGTTATAAAGCCATCTTTATCGCTGCCGGTGCCCAGCGCAGTCAGCGACTCGGTATACCCGGAGAGGTGGAGGATGTCGAAGGTCTTTATTACGGTTTGCGGTTCCTCCGGGATGTACGACTTGGCAGGGAGGTAACCGTGGGTAAGCGGGTAGCTATCATCGGTGGAGGCAACGTTGCTTTGGATGCCGCCCGAACCTGCCTCCGTCTCGGTGCTGAAGAAGCCAGTATTTATTACCGCCGCTCTCGCGATGAGATGCCTGTTTCCGACGTTGAATATGATGAAGCTACCGATGAGGGCGTTATCATGAATTATCTCATCAGCCCGACGCGTATCACCAGTGATGACTGGAAGGTAACCGGACTTCAGTGTACCCGCATGGAACTGGGTGCACCGGATGATAGCGGTCGGCGGCGTCCTATCCCGATTACCGGCTCGGAATTCAATATCCAAGCGGATACGGTTATTGCTGCCGTCGGTCAGGCGCCTGACCTCTCTTTCCTGCCTCCCGACAGCACCCTGGAGCGTACCCGCTGGGAAACGTTGGTAGTAGAAAGCAATACTCTGGCCACGAATATTGACGGTGTATTTGCTGGAGGCGACTTTGTGACCGGGCCGGCCATGGTTGTCGAGGCCATCGCTGCCGGACGCAGGGGTGCCATCGCCATCGATAAGTATTTAAGGGGTGACGATTCACGGGTGGAGATTTACGACCGTAAAAGCGCTGCGACTATCGAACCCGCTACAGCTGAGCTTGAAGATACCTGGGAAGAAAAACCGAGGACTAAAATTAAGACATTACCGCTGGCGGACAGGAGAAGCAGTTTTACGGAGATAGAGCTCGGTATGACGGAAGAAATCGCTGGTATCGAAGCCAAACGGTGCCTGCGGTGCGACCTTGAAGGATAGAAAAGGAGGGGGGACGCGATGAAATCAATGACAAAGCAAAAACCGATAGAGGAAATACAGCAATCCCTTGAAGGTCTTGATAAAGTGTTTATCGTCGGCTGCGGTACCTGCACAACACTTACCAGCACCGGAGGTGTCGAGCAGGTTGAGGAAATGAAGGAGAAACTTCAGGAAATGGGAAAATGGCTGACCGGTACGGTGGTTATTCCCACCGCCTGCGACGATATGACGGATGTGGCGATGAAGGAAAACGAGCAGGCTATCCGCAGCGCCGATTGTATTCTATCTATGAGCTGCGCCCTGGGAGTTCACCGCATGAGCCTCTATCTCGATATTCCGGTAATTCCGGCCGTGGACACCCTTTTTATCGGCGTGGAAGAGACCCCCGGTTATTTCCGCGAAGCCTGTGCTCAATGTGGCCAGTGCCTTCTCGGGATAACGGCTGGTATCTGCCCGATTACCGCCTGTCACAAAGGACTGGTCAACGGCCCCTGCGGCGGCACCAATAACGGCAAGTGCGAGGTCGATAAAGAGAAAGATTGCGCCTGGACGCTGATTTATAACCGACTTAAAGAGCAGAACCGCCTTCATCTGATGCGTCAATACCAGCCGCCCCGGAATCATCATATCACCCTTCAACCTAAATCGATGAAAATTTCGTAAGGGAGTTAGGAAAATGGTATCACGTTTCAAAGAGGCCCTTGACTCCGGTAAATTTGTGATTACCAGCGAGGTTGCCCCGCCTAAGGGGACCAACCTGGAGAAAATGCAGCATCACATCGAGTTATTGAAGGATAAGGTCGATGGTATCAATATTACCGACCACCAGAGCTCGGCGATGCGCTTTCCCTCCCTCGGTGGTTGCCTGGCGGTGCTGGAAAGCGGCGGTGAGGCTATTATGCAGATGACCTGCCGCGACCGTAATCGTATAGCGCTGGAAGCCGACCTGCTTTTTGCCTACAGTCGTGGTGTCCGGAATGTACTCTGTCTCACCGGAGACGCCGTGGTGGTGGGCGACCATAAGGAAGCCATGGGTGTCTTTGACCTGGATTCGCTGCAGCTTATCAATACTATTCACACTCTGGCGGGGGGTAAGGACTTGGGAGGGAATGACCTCGATGGTGCGGTGGAGTTCTGCGTGGGAGCTATCGTTACCCCGGAAGCCCAGCCCCTCGAGCCGCAGTTGATAAAGTTCGAGAAGAAGGTGGAGGCTGGCGCCGAGTTCTTTCAGACCCAGGCTATCTACGACCTGGATAATTTCAAGAAATTTATGGACTACGCTCGCAAGTTCAAGACCAAGATACTGGCTGGTATCGTCCTGCTGTCCTCGGCCAGAATGGCCAGGTATATGACGGCTAATGTCCCCGGTATCTTTGTTCCCCAGGATTTACTCGACGAGATGTCGGCGGCGCCCAAAGAAGCGATGCTGGCTAAAGGTATCGAGATAGCCGGAAGGACTATCGCTGCTTTAAAGAGAGATGCCGTCTGCGACGGCGTTCATATCATGGCTATCGGCCGGGAGGAAACCGTCCCCGATATCCTGGCGGCTGCGGGAATGTAAATCCGCTATTATTACTCTACCCAGGCGACTTCGTATTTAGCCGCCAGACCTATCTCCATGACGCTGTAAGGTCTTTCTAGCTTATTACACACGATGGGGAAGTGCGGTGTCCCCTTGGGTAGAGCCACCACGGTGGGAACACCAAAGGTATGCTTTTCATGTTCCGCGCCGATTTCTATAGTAAGCTCCGCGCCCAGGTAGCTCAGGTTATCGGTGTTATGCCCGAAGAATATCAGGCATTTGTCGTAGGGGCTTATTTGCGCGCCCTTGCCGGGATACCATTCACCGGTCGAGTTGTGCAGGCTCATCCTGAAGTTAACATTCATTCCTTCCAGTTTGTCGCCGGACATTGACAGCAGATGCTTGGCGGCGGCACCGCCGGGTCCTTCCTGTACCTTCATCTCGTGGAACAGGTGAGTGTATTTATTGCCGTCGGTGGTGCCTTCCAGCGGCACCGGACCCCCGGAATATTTGGCAGCCAGCGCCAGGTGAAAATGCCCGAATGATTTGTATACTTTCTCGGTGATGAGCGGACAGTGCGGCATGCCTTTGGGAGCGGTTACCACGGTGGGTACGCCGAATTTATGTATTTCCTGTTCCTTGCCTATCGCTAACGACATGTCCGAGCCCAGGTAGCTCATGTCTTCATCGTCGTAGCCGAAGAACAGCAAACATTCGTCGAAGGTATGGTCGTGCGCTCCCCGGTTAGGAGCCCAGTCACCCGTCTGGTCGTATACGCCGACGATGAAATTTAGGTCCATGCCGCCCAGTTCATCCCCCCCGACAAATACCAACTCTTTGGCGTTGGCCCCGCCCATCCCCGGCCTGAAAGATAAAGTCTTCACGAGATTTCCGTATTTAGTATCTGCCACTGGTTTCCCCCTTTTGAACACTTGGATGGGCAAATTCTATGTTATTCTAGGATACAATGCAAACAAGTAGTAAAAATTCAGACTGTTCCCTGCCATAACCCCTGACCGGGGTGTTTAAGAGGGGCTGGCGCCCCTCTTTCTATTTATTCCCCCTCTTAAACAAGATAAAAATGCGCATTGAATAAAAATCAGTTTGAGAAGGGGATAAAGGTGGAGAGCATCTGAAATCAATCAAAACCATACAGGACTCAAGAAGTCTTTCGTTGTCATTCAACTCTCAGCCAGCCATAATATTACAAATCCCAGTGAATTCGCTCTTATTATCCTCATTGTAACAGAGTAGAGGAGAAGTCATGAGTGGAAATAACGTTAAATACCAATGCTCATGTAACCAGGAAAATATCCGGTGCTACTCTTACCAGGGCCGGACGGTAGCGCCGTGACTTCGGAACAGTCCCCGGTAAAAATCAGGAATGCCACTCAGGCTGTCGATGCTGTCCTGTCCTGCCTGCGTGAACAAAAAGTACCCGCGATTCCGGATGCAGATACAAAATGGCATCAGAAGACCATAATTATTACTGGAAGGGAAGTATCCGGGCTGACGGCGTTATTCGGGAAGAAGTGGCTTTTAGAGAACTGCCCGTACCGGAGGCTCGGAAGATAGCCGATGAATTTCTGTTGAAAACTAAAATTCCTCCCCCGAGGCCTGGCGGCTATGGTCATTGAGAGTGGTAAATACTAATATTGACGATAGCCTGGAATATAGTTAAAATATTCTTTGACATGAAAAATAAAAAAATTATCTGCTTTGTGTTTACCCTTGCGGTTATTTTCCTTTTATCTCTTTATTTAACCTCCTGTGCGGCACCGGTTATTCATACGCCTTCTGACTGGTCTTTTAATATCACCTTTCCTTACTGGGGCTTCCCCTTCGGTTTTATCGGTCTAGCCCTTTATTTCCTGCCGACGATTATTGCTGCTGTTAGACGAAGCAAAAGTATATTAGGCATCGTACTGTTAAATATATTTCTCGGCTGGACCTTTATCGGATGGGTAATATCCCTGGTATGGTCTCTGGTCGGCGAAGCCGGTAAAAATTAACTCCACGTCTTTTCATCAGGGCTGCTAACTTTATCCGTTCTTTTCCGTTCTAATATATGTAACAGATAAAGGTGGTAACTAAAATGAAGGCTTTTCCAAACTTTTCGTTAAAACCAATCATGGATGAGATACTGGAGTCCATGCGTCAGGTCAACACGGTACCGGTTCCCGTCGAGTCAAAAGTATACCTTAGCCCGGTAGAAATACGGCGCTACGTTCGTAATCTCAGGAAAAACCGACAAACTGATACCGGTTAGACGTCCCGACGATGTAAAAAAGATTGGGGGTACTTAACACTCAATGAAAATACCCCCAAGAGAATCTGAATCCACGACCCAATTCCTCGTCAGAAACGCTTATGTATCATGACGATATGCAGAATTATTTAGTTCCCGGTGTTAGCTCTTTACTCTAATCCCGGTCTATTTTAAACACCACGTTCCAGAACCAGTGCGTTTTTATTAATATATGCTTAAAGAGAAGGAACTCATGACTATGGCGGCCAGAATAATACCCGCCATTGCCAGTAATGTAATCTTTATTTTAGTATCATCCTCAGCTTTAAATAAAGCCCCCCAGAGTAGTGCCAGCGGCATTATGAGGACACCGATAATATATAGCCATTTGACCTCGGCACCGTAGCCTATAACTGTGAATATTATTCCCAATACTAGTGCAGCGAACATTTCCAACATGAATTTGTCCTCCCTTGTCATAGAAATAACAGCCTTGTTCAGCTATTTTTGGTAGTTTATGCTTCTCGGCTTTATTTGTCAACTAAGCCCTTTTCAGGCGGTTTTAACGCAATAAAACCTTAACATAATGTTAGTATTATTTTTCAACACTATACTGACGGGCATAAATGCGTTAATAAATGTCTGAATGTTGCCTGCGTAGAGGAAAGCCAGCGCTTCATAGCCGTAGAGGTATATAGATAAAAGAAAAGGCACAGCCGGAGTAGCTGTGCCCTCTTATTACCTGGAATATTATTACCGGTTTAGTCTTGAGATGCTGAAACCATTGCTCCGATTTCGGCATAGGGTATTTTCACCCTCGGTAATTCCGGCTTGCCGTTTTCGCCCATTTTGATGGCTCCGGTGGGACAGACAAAAGCGCAATCCCCGCAGCCGATGCACTCTTCGCCCAGTTCGTAGGCATAAAACGGGGCGGCAACTTCTTTGTAAATGCCGCGGTTGACCAGGCTTATAGCCGATTTCCCGATGATTTCCTGGCAGGCCCTCACACATAGTCCGCAGAGAATGCAATCGTGGTCGCCCAAGGCGAATCTAGGTTTCTCGACCCCGTACTCCTCCGCAAGCTCCTGTATTATCTTGGTATTGGGACATCTTGCCAGCAGAAGCTCGATAATGCCCTTACGCAGGTTCCGCACCCTCTCGGTATTTGTTTTCACGATGATGCCCTCCCGGGCCGGATACAGACAGGAGGCGACGAATCTGAAACTCTTCCCCTTGTCTTCGCTGACCTCGACGGTACACAGACGGCAGGCGCCGTAAGGTCGGACCGCGGGATGGTAACAGAGAGCCGGAATATTACCGATTCCTTGCTGACGCTGCAGGGCCTCGTATATGGTCTGCCCGCTCGACACGACGACATTTTTATCATCGACAGAGAAGTGCACGGCGTTGTTATCTTCGGCTTCCTCTATATCGACCGTTTTTTCGCTGCTAATCCAGTATTTAGTCATTATTTTCTCCTTCTAACCTTTTATTACAGCATCGAACTTGCAGGAGTCATAGCAGGCTCCGCATTTGATGCACATTCCCTGATTAATCGTATGAGGCTCGCGCTTCTCTCCGGTAATCGCGTTCGTAGAGCAGGCACGTGCGCAGACACCACAGCCAGTGCACTTGTCGGCGTCGATACTGTACTCGATTAACTCCCGGCAAACACCGGCCGGGCATTTCTTATCGTTGATGTGGGCCAGGTATTCGTCTCTGAAGTACTTGAGAGTTGAAAGCACCGGATTGGCCGCCGAACGTCCCAGTGCACAGAGAGCGCCATCACTGAGTATTTCACCCAGGTCGGACATCGCATCCAAATCTTCCAGTTTACCCTCGCCGTGGCTGATTCTGTTGAGGATATCGCTCATCCTGGCCAGTCCTTCACGACAGGGCACGCACTTGCCGCAGGACTCACCTTTCAGGAAATCAATGAAGTACCGGGCGACATCAACCATGCAGTTGTCCTCGTCCATCACTATCATCCCGCCGGAGCCCATCATCGAGCCCAGTTTGGTCAGTTCATCGAAATCTACCGGCGTATCCAGGTACTCTTCGGGGATGCACCCGCCCGAGGGGCCGCCGGTTTGCACCGCTTTGAATTTCTTGCCTCCGGGAATGCCGCCGCCGATGTCGTATATCATTTCTCTCAGGGTGATACCCATGGGCACTTCTACCAGGCCGGAGTTATTTATCTTACCGACCAGTGAGAATATCATGGTTCCCTTGCTGCCGTCCGTACCGATTTTCGAGTACCAGTCAGCGCCCTTGTTGATTATCAGCGGTATATTTGCCCAGGTTTTAACATTGTTTAGCAGGCTGGGCTTGTCCCAGAGACCTTTTTCGGACATGTGGACGTATTTGGCTTTGGGCTCACCTATCTTCCCTTCGAGAGAAGCTATCAGGGCGCTGGACTCGCCGCAGACAAAGGCGCCGCCGCCCTTATTGATGGTTATGGTAAAATCGAAGCCGGAGCCCAGGATATTCTCCCCGAGGAAGCCGTAGTCCATGGCTTGCTCTAACGCTATGATGGCATGCTCTACGGCCA
Source organism: uncultured Dehalococcoidaceae bacterium (assembly GCA_964503235.1). Classification (GTDB taxonomy): domain Bacteria; phylum Chloroflexota; class Dehalococcoidia; order Dehalococcoidales; family RBG-16-60-22; genus W425. The sequence continues at coordinate 45,543 of CAZCZJ010000002.1, forward strand.
AGGGATATTCATTGCGCACATATATAAAACCGTGGTTAGAGCCGATGGCGTAGGCGCCGATAATCATTCCCTCGATAACGCTGTGAGGATTACCCTCCAGGATACTGCGGTCCTGATAAGCACCGGGGTCTCCCTCGTCGGCGTTGCAGAGTACGTATTTTATATCACCCTCGGCTTTAAGGCAGGACTGCCATTTGCGTCCGGTGGGAAAGCCGCCGCCGCCCCTGCCTCTTAGACCGGATTTGGTGACTTCATTGATGATTTTCTCCGGGGTTAACTGGAAAAGGGCTTTGCTCAAAGCGGAATAGCCTCCCGCGGCGATATATTGCTCGATATCGGTCGGGTCTATCTCGCCATTCGCGCCCAGAATCAGGCGGGTCTGTCTTTTATAGAACGGAACGTCCGGTTCGTAGGTGATTTCCTCATTTGTGGCCGGGTCGGTATAGAGAAGCCGCTGAATGGTCTTGCCCTGGAGTACGGTCTCGGCGACAATCTCCGGTACATCCTCGGGCTGTACATGCTGGTAAAAGACCTTCTTGGGACCGATCAACACTACCGGGCCCCGCTCGCAGAAGCCGTGGCAGCCCGTTTCCTTGAATTCAATTTTCGCCTGGAGCTCGAGTCGTTCGATTTCTTCGGCGAAGGCATCAACGACCGCCTCGGCACCCGAGGCACGACAACCGGTACCGCCGCATACGGATATCAGGATGCGGCTGGTGTCCTTATCATCAATAAGAGCCTGGCGGAGTTCCTCTAACTTCTCGATGCTTTTAAGTCTTTTATCTAACAGTTTCCTAACTTGCTCAACCATTTTTTAGCCTTCCTTACGTCTATTCGTACTTTTTCAGGATTTTGTCGAGTTTATCCGGGGTTACCTTGCTTTCGTATTTGCCATCGACTACCACTACGGGACCGAGAGCGCAGCAACCCAGACAGTTGGCGGTCTCCAGCGAAAACCTCATATCTTCCGTCGTTTCGCCGGGTTTCAGTTCATAGTCCCTTTCCATCTTATCGACGAGTCTCTGCCCGCCTTTGATATGGCAGGCTGTGCCGAGGCAGACGGTTATGGTATGGCGTCCTCTCGGTTTCAGGCTGAATGCCTGGAAAAACGTGGCTACACTGAAAACCTGGCTTAGAGGAATTTCCAGCTTCTGGCTTATCCTGATGAGGACATCCTGAGGGATGTAATTGAACTCAGCCTGAACGTCCTGCAATAAAGATATCAATTGCTCCTTTTTATCAATGTAGCTTTCTATCAGGTTTTCAACCTTCTCGGCGTTGCTTTCCAAGATGGTTTGAATCGTGATGAAATCCAGACTAGTATCCACTGATATACCTCCTGTATTGCCTTCCTAATTCCAGTGTATAACTCACGGATACGGCTTCCATCCGTTATAACACGCCTTTACATTACATAAACCCCTCTAGTTGCGGAGCGTCTTCCACTAGTGAAGTTGCGGTTATGCCTTCCTGAGACAGGTGTAATCCGCCGAGTGAAAACACCTTTATACCAAAAATGATACGTATATTACACGGTATACAGGTAACAAATATTCTGATATCATGATATTGGGGTAGTATTGATGAGCGATATCACTATAGTTCTGGGAGAAGACCACCTGATAACACGCCAGGGTATCCTCCGCCTGCTGGAAGACGAGGAAGGCTTGACGATAGTAGGCGAAGCCAGCAATGGCGAAGAGGCGGTGCAAATGGTCACCGATTTGAAGCCGGATGTGGTAATCATGGATATCGCCATGCCCAAGTTAAATGGCATTGAAGCTACCCGACAAATCAAGGTGAGTAATCCTCGTATCGGGGTGCTGATACTCAGCGCCTACGATGATGACGAGTATGTTTTTGCCATGCTTAAAGCCGGAGCCGCGGGCTACTTGTTGAAAAGCGTCAGCGGCGATGAGCTGGTTCGCGCCATTAAAGCTATTCACAATGGTGAATCCGTACTGGCCCCCGTTATTGCCAAGAAAGTAATGAATTATTTTACAAATCAGAATAAGATACCTTCGGTTAAAGAAGACTCCGAACACCTCAGCAACCGGGAGCTGGACATTATCAAGCTGGCGGCCAAGGGCTTGACTAATAAAGAGATTGCCGACAAGCTTCACCTCAGCTATCGTACTATCGAAGGCCATATGAGGGATGTTTTCAACAAGCTGGGAGTCGGCTCCCGTACCGAGGCTGTTCTCTTTGGCCTGAGAAAAGGCTGGTTTACCCTGGAGGAATTAGCGTAGTCTCCTCGGCTGACCGGGGAAATATTAACTGCTGTATAAATAATAGATATGCCATTAAGTTCAAAAACGCTTGCAAAAATCGTTGACGGTTCGGCTATACCCCTGTTCGTGATTAACAAAGAGCATGTAATTACCCACTGGAATAATGCTCTCGAGGCTCTATCCGGCAAAAAAAAAGACGACGTCATCGGCAGGGACGACCACTGGAAGGCATTCTACAGTGAAAAAAGACCTTCTATGGCTGACCTCATTGTGGAAGGAGCATCCGCTGAGGAGATAGAGGTATATTACCGCGGTAAGTTTAAAAAATCTCCCTTAATCGAAGACGCCTATGAAGCTGAAGACTTCTTCCCGCATCTGGGTAACAAAGGTATATGGCTTCATTTTACCGCCAGTCCCGTCAAAGATGATGATGGGGAAATTTATGGCGCTATTGAAACCCTGGTGGATATTACCGAACGCAAAAATCTGGAAGACAATTTACGTTTCTTTTTACAGCAGATAACCAGAGCCCAGGAAGAAGAGCGGAAATATATCGCTCGCGAGCTTCACGACGATATGGCACAGATTCTGGGGTCTCTTTCGCGGCGACTGGACAATCTCCTCAGGAAGGAGCACAATTTTGGGACAAGCGAGGCCTCAACTCTACAAGATATCCAGGCTCTTCTGAATCAGGGATTGCAGTCTTTAAACGGCTTTATTCAAAACTTACGTCCTTCCTTGCTGGATGATTTGGGTTTGATACCGGCGCTGAGGTCGCTTACGAATAACCTTGAAAAGACCGATGGTACGCTTGCCGATTTTAAGGTAATTGGAGAGGAAAGACGGCTCACCAACGAAATTGAATTATCGCTGTTTCGTATTGTCCAGGAGGCACTCAATAACGTCAGTAAGCATGCTCAGGCAACCGAGGTAAACGTAACGGCTGAGTTTAGCGAAAGTGCGATAAAATTAACCGTAAGTGATAACGGCAAGGGATTCGAACTCCAGGGAAGCATGGACGACCTGCCACGCATCGGTCAACTCGGACTGATGGGTATGCAGGAACGGGTATGGTTATTAGGCGGCTCTATAGAAGTGAATTCGGAACCGGGTAAAGGGACCGAGTTAAAGGTTGACGTCCCGGCTTGAATGACAAAAAATAACCACCAGGGTAATATTCATTAACCACAGAGCATTTTATTACCGGGCTCGCCGGGATATTTTCAAATGGCAGTTGGTCTGGATTCCTTACTTGGCATCAGGCTTCTTCCGCGCCGCTCGCTGCTTGTCCAGTTCCTCCTCCGATTCGGCGCCTTTCAGGTCGAAGAATACCAGAGTATCTCTTTCCTCTTCTTTGACCAACTTTTTGTAGGCCTTTTCCGTGAGCTTGGGCGCATAGTGACACTGGAACATAATAAAAGGACGTTGTATTTTACCGTACCTTACGGGACCATGGACGACACCCGCTGGCATAAAAGTCAGTCCTGACTTACCCGTTCCGTCATAATATTCCATCTCCGTACCCATCCAATCCCCTCCCCCTTCCAACCCGGATACCTGTGGATTGTTCCAGTCTATGCCCAGTGTCCCCATTGCCTCGGGGTCATTATGCGAATGCGGACCGTGCTCCGGCCAGGGTTGGGGTTCGATAAACAGGGCCCAGAAGTGATGGCACCCCTTGATAACATCATCATCGACGAACACCAGGGTCTGCGGCAGCCGCCCGAATTTGTACTGCTTCTTCTCCGGGCTGAGTTCGCTGAAGAAGTACTTGCCGTATTTCGTCTCTCCCGGCGCCGTAGCTCTGGCCGGTTCTTCCTCCGCCGGTGCCGCTTTCAATGCATTGGCGAGTTCCTGAATTTTCTGGTACTGCTCTGCTACTTCCTCGTCGGTCTGTGTGCCATCGAAATCGAAGAAGGCCATCTTGTCACGCTCGGTCTCAGGCACCAGCTCCATACATGGTGTTTCGGTGAGCCTTGGAGCGTCCACCGCCTGGATGAAGATGAAGGGTCTTCTCAGGTTCCTGAACCTTATGGGGCCGTGTATCAGGCCGGCAGGAATATACACCAGGTTGGATTCCGTGAAGACATGCCTCTCCATCTCCGGGCCGATGCACATCTCCACCTCACACCCCAGGTCATGGATATTGTCGGGATTCGATCCCAGGAATACCAGCAGTTCGTCGTCGGCATGGGTATGAGGCCCGTGTACGGGTCGAGGCAGGGATGTAACCCAGGAGGCCACGAAGTGATTGCTTCCCTTGATGATACTATCGTCGGTAAACACTATCGTTTGTGGCCACCGTGCGAATCCCCGGTTTCTCTGCTCGGAGGATAACTCACTCAGACGTAAACTGGCATATTTCTTCTCTTCCATCTCTGTTATTCTCCTTTTTTCTAATAATCAAATAGTTATCTTTATCCATACTTTCAAATTATTTTGCATATGGTAACTGTAGAATAGTCTTTACCCGTAATGTTGTCAACGCCTGCGGCCTATCCGGGAGTAATCTGCGGTCGGTTTGAGCCCCTGAGATGGGCGGCGGACACCTTTCTGCTGGAGACCCATGGCATTAAAGAACAGCTTCAGTCTTCAGTATCTATGGGCTTTCCGTATCGTCGAGCCGGCGTTCCACGATGCCCAATTGTGTAAAGAGTGTTAATGAGTCCGCCACGTCCCAGTGCTCTGCAATCATCCCATTCTCAACTCGGAAGATATCGACGACGTTAAAGTTCAGGCGGTTGCCGGTGGGTGGCTGTCCGAGCCATATGCCGCCGCTATGGGTGGCCGTTGTGGTGCTGTAAACCATCACGATATCATCCTCGGCGACGATTTTCTTAACGGTGTACCGGAAATCCGGCAGGGCTTTGAACGTATTTACGAAAAACTCCCGGAACCCGGCTTTGCCCGGCGGTACGTCTTCGTTATGCTGGATGTAGTCGTCCCGCATATAATCATCCAGCCGGCTGAGATCTTGCCGGACGAACACATCGGTGCAAAACGTCTCGACTATTTTATGGTTATCTGGTGTCATGGCACCTCCTGAATTTTCCTGGCTTATTGGTGCAGGGTACTATGTTGAGGACATACCGCCGTCCACCGGCATGGCGTGCCCGGTGATGAAGGAAGCTTCGTCAGAGCAGAGCCAGGCAACGGCCTCGCCCATGTCCTCCGGAGTAGCCAGCCGTTTCATCGGGATTATATCGAGCATGTGCCCTCCTTCGTCCGGCATGGAACTAGTAAGGTAATCCATCAGCAGGGTACGTTCCGTGGGTCCCGGCAGGATAACGTTTACCCGGATGCCGTCAGTAGCGTATTCCAGTGCCGCCGTCTTGGTGAGGCTGACTACACCACTCTTGCTGGCGGAGTAGGCGCAGAAGCCAAGCGCCGGTTTTAACGCACCCACCGAGGAAGTATTGACGATAGCCCCGTAGCCTTGCTTGGTCATCTGCTGTATCTCGTACTTCATGCAGAGAAAAACACCCTTGAGGTTGATGTCCAGCGTGCGGTCCCAGATCTCCTCCGGACAATCAGCGATTTTCACGATGGGTACACGTTTGCCGTCCGGTCCGATACCGGCGTTGTTAAACGCAAAGTCGAGTCGCCCGTAGGTATCGACGCACGCCTTGACCAGGGCCTCAACTTCCTCTGCTCGTGAAACGTCGCACTTTATAAAAGTGGCTTTACCCCCGGCGGATTCGATAAGATTAACCGTTTCTTCACCGCCCTTGATGTTGGCGTCTGTGGAGACGATAACGCTGGCGCCGTAACGGGCGAAAATCTGGGCAGCCCCCCGACCGATACCGGAAGCGGCTCCGGTTATCAACGCCACTTTATTTTCAAATTTACGTGCCATGATTTCACCTCTTCTGTACTAAAATACTTTCCGGATATCACCTCAACTTAGATTACCCGAATTATCAATTGCCGTCACTCTCCCTTTAAATTATTATGGTGTCATCGAACCTTATAGAGTAAAGGTTAATCGTCCGCTGTTATATAGTTAGTGGATTCCGATGCTGCGTTCGGGTCAAACGTTTTCTTGAACTTCCTCAACCATTTATGATAGTTCGATGTGTGTGGCCCGTACTGGTTATGAACGGCATCACCCCAGGCATGACCCGGTACTCCGAAGTGACCCTCGATAGCCGTTTTGTTAGCAAACTGTGCAATCTCACCCGCTACTTTCATTGATTCAGGGTCTTGCTTATTAAACCGGATAAGCAGCTCGGCATGTCCGGCATGTCCGTGTTCAACTGATTGCACGAATGGATCCGTACCATCAGCCAGCAGCTTTCCTTCGTCAATATAGCGTTGTTTGACCGGGGATGAACGCAGAATATATTGATGCATGAGAGGGAATACATCGGTACCGCCGACTTCCCCGGCGAAGATTCCAGAGGCTCGAGCTACCTCTCTAATGGAGCTGGTAACTCTGATGAAACGCCACATGAAACCACCGGCATTTTGGGGGTCTTCAACAGCCTCAAGAGGCTGGCCGTTATGCTCGTCAATGATTTGCTGTAATGCCTTCTTTTTATATTCGGTGTCTCTCGGAGAGTTACCGGCCATGATGATTAAGAAACCCGGCCCCTGGACCGATTCGGTAAATTGTTTCAAGTAGGCAAGGTCTTCATTGTTATTCGTGGCGATATTTGCCGAAATCATGCCCGGATTAAAACCCATTAATATGAACCCTATTTCAGCTTCACCGACCTTTTGCGCTGCCTGGCTTAGTTTTTCCGCTGACGGGAAGGAGATATACCGTATCATAAAACCCGGGGGTATCTGGCTTGGTCTGTAATGTGGTGAGACTCCTTCGATGGGAAATGTCGCCGGTCCCGGCCAGTGATAAATTTTTTGGGCTGCTTTGGTATAGACACCTAGTCCACCCATTGGCATCACATTACCCCGGATAATACCCCTTAAAGATGGGCCCGGACCATCGCCGCACCACCACTGACCTATTGACCCCAGCGAACCCGCCCTGACTATATCGCCGTCGGGGGTTACCCATTCCAGGGCCAGTTGGTTTCTCTCCCCGTAGCTGCCGCTGACACTCAGATGTCCTATCCCCTGATGAGCCGCCAGAGGGAGCGCCGAGCAGTTGCTGCCGGCGCCGGTGATATTGCAATTCAAGCCTCTTTTCATTAGCTCGGCCTGCAGCTGGGCATAAATCACATAGGGTTCAACGACCACATACATGTTTTTCTCGTTGATTTCCAGGATGCGGTTCATCCTCCTTAAGTCCAGTTTAACGACGCCCGGGCCACCGGCATCGCCATAGGCCCCCCAGCCTGTACTCGATGCCTTAAACTGCAACTTGAACCGGTTACAGAGTCTGACTATCGCCTGGACTTCCCCGGTGGTTTTAGGAAGAGTCACGGCTTCAAACCTGGGTCTCCCCCGCTGAGCGTAGGAACCCAGTATCACAGCAGCTTCGGAAATATTTTCCTGTCCTACCACATCTTCCAATGCTTGATACAGTTCTCTCTTTAAAGCCATGATTAATGACCTCCTTTTTCGATGGCCTTAGCTAAAAGCTCAACGACATCATATACCTTGAGGCCGCTCCCGTTTTCTTTGATGGCGTCTCTAAAGTTCTGCTCGCATCCTGGGCAAGCGGTCACTATAGCCTCAGCCCCGGTGGACTCAGCTTCGTCTATCCTCTCTCTGGCAGTCCACCCGGCAAACTCGGGATTTGTCTCTTTAATGCCCCCGCCGGCCCCGCAGCACCAGGCGTATTCCTTTATCCGGTCCATCTCAATAAGCTTCAGGCCGGGAATACTCTTGAGGACATCCCGCGGGGGTTCGTAAACACCGTAGGTGCCCCGCCTGAATTCTTTCGGCGGATCGAAGATGCGTATGTGTCCGGGGACCGGTTTCCCTTCCCAGTGTAGGTACGGCTCTCCCAGCCTGCCGAGGTGACAGGGGTCATGATAGGTGACTTTAACATTAACCTTCCGGGTCGGTTTCAGCCTGCCCTCTTCTATCAATCGGGCAAGGTATTCCGTGGTATGCAGTACTTCCAGATTACCCTTCAAGTCGAATTTATCGTAGAGCACTTTGAAGGCGTAATAGCAATCGGCACAGCCTGTTACTAAAATTTCCGCGCCCGATTTCTTAATCATTTCCATGTTCTTTTTGGCCTGATTTAAGAAATCGACCTCGTAACCCATCTGGTAAGCCCGGCCGCCACAACATGTCTCGCTTTCTCCAGCGATGCCGATGTCGATACCAGCAACTTTCAGTAATTTGACCGCGTCTTTAGCCACCTTCCACATATCTTTGTCGTAACAGACCCTGCATCCGGCGTGGTAGATAACCTTGGCCTGCTGCTTGGTGATATCTTTCACTTCCAATCCCGCGGCCCACTCGCCGCGCCGGGCTTTCGACCCCGCTATCATCGTGCCCCGTGTCCGCAGACTGTTAATAACGCTATCCAGCACAGGGAGAGTGTGACCGTCCTCAACACACTTAATTCTGATTTCATTTATCGGCTCCAGCACTTCCATGTCCATGGCGTACTTACACGAGATATCACAGGCACCGCACATCTGGCAATTGTAAACAACCTCGAGAAGCTTCTCGTCATATTCAAGTTCCTTTTCCAGCATGGCTATGCCCATACCCATTCTGCCGCCGCCGGAATAGGTATGGTAGTTGTACCTGGCTATGCTGGGGCAAACGTATGAATGCTGTTTTTCCTTTAGCTTTTCCAGCGGGACAAATTTACATATAGAGCAGCGGCAGCACATTTCCATATCACTTCTATAGTCTTCCAGCGCCATTTCTTTCCCTCCTTAGATTATCCGCGTGGTTATGCATTAAAAACACAGCTTCCCCGGATTCATAATATTGCTGGGGTCTAATACGGACTTAACCTTTTTCAAGGCAGCTACGGTGGCAGCGTCCCGATTAATAATCGACCCGGTGCTGGTGCCGTAAGGCCTCGAGAAGAATGCCCCTTTAGCCATCAGGCTCGTGATGACCCGTTCGGATAGCTCCTTGACCCGGGCAGACTCGCTCCGGTTTCCCGGGTCATAAAACAGGTTGAATTCGCCATGGCAGTTGGTGCCCTGTACAATCGGCTGGAGGTAAATACCCATTTCGGAAGTCGGGTAGCCTATCGCTTTAGCCTCATCGAACATGGTGTCGACTAAACCGGGGAGATTATCATAGATGGTCAAGAAAAATATGTCATGGCAGGCCCCTTTATGACGCAGCTTCCAGTAGGGCTCCCCGGAGGGGCGCTGGGCTGCTTTTAACAACTCAGAAGCCGATACCTCACCGATGGCCTGTACCGGTTCCAGGCCCACCCGCTGGGCTATCTCCGTCATATCAACTATCTGTCCGCTCACCCTCTCCTCCGCCAGGTATTCATAGCCGGCGATATTAAAGAAAAGTATCCAGGGAGGCAGAGCGTCCTTGAGTTCCCGGTAATCACCGGGCCATCTCTTCGCAATGATAGCTGCCAGATTGGCATTGTTAAGCACAAAGCACTCGTTAACCAGTCTCAGCCTTATCAGCCAGTGAACCATTTCCAGTATCGTGTCAAGCTTTGATGAGCCAATCAGAAATGGCTCTTCGAGTCCGGGGATGAGTTCGCATCTCGCCGACGCCCACGTTACGATACCCATCGTTCCCTGGGCGCCCTGAATAATCCTGTACAGGGAAAAGGCCGATGGGCCTGCCGCCTCCTTCTGGGCACCTCCGGCGGTCCATTGCTCTTCCAGCGTGCCCGGTCCGGCGGCCGCTCCCGTACGGAACATATCGCCGGTGCCGAAAATTACCTCGACGCAGGCCAGTGGGTCGCCGATATCCCAGTGATATTTAGGCATTACTACGGGCTCCCTCTCCAGCAAACTGCCGGTAACGGATTTTAGCCGGCGTGGCAGTAAAGGCATATTAAGCCTGAGCCCCTCTCTGGCTACGGCCGGTATCAGTTCGTCAAAGGTTACGCCCGGCTCGAACATAGCCACTCTGTTGGTCCGGTCGACCCTGATAATTTTTTTCATGCCGCTTAAGTCGACGATAACAGCACCGCCGATGCCGGGAACGGTATCGCCCCGGAAGTGTGGAGGTCCCGAGCTTACCGGTACGAGTGGCGTTAGCGTTTCATTGGCCAGCTTTACTATCGCCTCTATATCAGCCATAGTTTTTGGCTTAACTATACATCCCGGCTTTACCGCATTAACGAAACTCATATCTCTGGAAAATTCTTCCAGCGTCGCCCGTTCCCGGTTGATATTACCAGCGCTGACTATCGCTGCGAGCTTATCTTCTGCAATCATCGTAGCCCCCTTGCTCTTCCTGATTTGAGTTGCTGGCTTCTAGAATTTTGAGGATATGTCCTGTGATTACCGGACGTTATGCCAGCCCCGGCAGTATGACAATTATCGGGATGCCGGTATTCTTTCGTACCTGGGTGCAAAGTAAACATCAAGATGGATGACAGGTTTATCGACTCTTTTATATTCCATAGGACAGTGCATTAACCCCGGAGGGATATGGAGAACCGTAGGTGTGGTGATAACATGCTTTTCGCCCTCATCGCCCAGGTATACCTCGATTTCGGCATCAAATTTCCTTATATCCTCCGGATCACTCCCCAGAAAACAGAAGAACTGGTGGAAATCGTGTCTGTGGGGCTCTTCCTGGAACATCCTCGGTTCCAAAACCGGTACCACGATCCACCCCGCATCAATCCCATATTCGGTGGTGGAGAAGTGGAAAGTCGGTACCGGCGGTCCGAACTGGGCCGGTGCGATATTGGCCGGGACGAAGTGTTTACTGTATTTTGTTCCCGGCATTTGTCTGTTGGGTACGTCAGGTATGACTGTGTCTTTTTTCACATAATCATCTGAGAAGAAGACGTCGAATTGGTATACAGGTTTATCAACCTTTAACCATCCACCGGGGCAATGAGGCGTCCCCGGCGGGAGAATCTGAACGGTGGGGGTATTAACGATATGCTTTTCCTGTTCCTCACCCAAACATATATATTCTTCGGCTTCAAACTCTCCTATATTATCAGGATTGGCTCCGAACCAGTTTATAAACTGAAAGAAATCGTGGCTATGAGTGGGTAAACCCTCGCCGGTGGAGACTTCAGTAACGGGTAGCAAGACGATTGTTGCGTTAACTCCATACTTGGTAGCGACGAAATAGAGAACGTGTAATCCCTTCCCTCCCCTGTCCAGTTGAAAGGGGGCTTTTATTAAATGCTTACCGTATTTCGTTTTGGCCATTGTCTTATAGCCTCTTTCTCCATCAATCCTGGCAAAATCATATATCGCTGCTTTCTCATTGTCAATTGAGGATAAGCAAGTTAGGTTTACAGATATAACATGTGTAGACGGGTGAGGGTCGGTCTCCATCGTACTCACCAATTCAAAGGCTAGTCAAGTTAAGCTTCCATTCTTATAAATAGGTCAGGTTTAGCCACTTGTCCCACGTCTGAGAGTCAGTGAAGCCAATATCAGTAAACCCACGGCGTAAGCGGCGAGTACGCCTATCTCCTTTCCTATTCCCAGCAGGCTTTCTCCTTGCTGCATCAGGGCCCGCATGCCGTCCACGCCGTAGGTCAGGGGTAGGAACTTGGCGATCCACTGTAGGTAGTTCGGCATCTGTTCTACCGGCCAGAGCAGCCCGCAGAGAAACATCTGGGGAAGGACGATTATCGGGATGAACTGGGTTATCTGGAACTCATTTCTGGCGAAGGTGGAGGCGAATGTCCCCAGGCAGACGGAGCCGATGCCGATGATTATCTCGAAAACGATTATCTGCCAGAGCTCTCCCTGAAAACCTACATCGAGTACGTAGACCATGTAAAAGAAAATAATGAGCACCTGGAGGAGGGCGAAAAGCAGGAAACCCAGCAGGTATCCGCCGACGATATCCAGCCGCGATACCGGCGAAGCCATGAGTCGCTCCAAGGTGCCCTGCGAGCGCTCTCGCTGGAAGCTGATGCCGGTCAACAGGAACCCGAAGAACATTATCAGCATGGCCAGCATGGCCGGGGCGGTATAGTCCAGCATGCTTTTTTGGGGAATAGAAACGCCGACGATGCTGGCTATCAGCAGGGGGGCGATCACCAGCAGTCCTATGGTGCGAAGGTCGCGTATCAGCTGGTTGATAATCCTGTTGGCGATACTCAGGGTATTACTCAGCATTTTTCTCCTTCTCACTGCGGCGGATAAAGTAGAGGAAGGCATCTTCCAGATTGGTATCGGCGCGGCCGGTAGCCAATCTCAATTCCTGTGGCGTTCCTAAAGCGATGATTTTCCCCTGGCGCAGGAAAACCAGCTTCTGGCAATGGGCGGCATCATCCATGGTGTGGCTGGAAACGATGATGGTGGAGCCACTCTGGGTCAGGCTCTGGAAGTACTCCCAGAAATTGACCCTGACATCGGGGTCGAGGCCGACGGTGGGCTCGTCCAGGAATATCAGCGGGGGTTGGTGCACGATGGCGCAGCCCAGGCTGACACGCTGTTTCATACCGCCGCTCAGTTTCATTACCGGTGTTTTTCGCTTGTCCCAGAGGTCGACCAGTTTGATCACTTCGTCCACCCTCTGTTTTCGCTGCTTTTTGTTCCTGAGGCCGTAGATGCGGGCGAAAAAGTCGATGTTCTGCTCCACGGACAGCTCGGTATAGAGTGCGGGTAACTGAGGCATGTAGCCGCGCGACCCGGCATTGGCCGGTGAAGGAGCCTCGCCCAGGCATCGTATGCTCCCCACGGCGGGTTTGAGCAGCCCGACCAGCAGTCTTATCAAGGTCGTTTTCCCCGAGCCGTTGGGACCGAGCAGGCCGAAGCTGGTACCGACCATAATCTCCAGTGACAGGTCGTCGATGACCCTCAGTTTTCCGTAGTTAAAGGTAAGTTTATCGATGGCAATGGCGGTATTGCTCATGGGGGTACTCTCCTATTTATTGTTCTCCTCGGTTCGGTCATCCAGCAGTCCGTGAAATAGCAGTTCGATCATGGACTTGGCTATCTCGTCCCGTGGTAAGCGGTTCAGGGGACTGGCCTCGCCCTCCATCATTCTCAGCATGAGAAAGCCGAGCAGCATGCCTCCGACACACCTGACGGCCACGGTCGGTTCCAGGTGGCGGTATTGGCCGGATGCCGCTAGCTCGCGGTAGACGCCCTCCATACGCGAGAGAAACGGCTGCAGGAACCGTTTCGCCGTAAGGGCTTTCAACTCCGGGTCCCGCTGGGCTTCCGACATCAAAGTCGGGATGTGCGATATCAGGCCGCTCTCGATGAGCTCTAACCTGTTTTGCAGGATGCTCTCGAAGGTGACGGCGATATTGCCCTTCGGCAGCCTGTTACTGGATTTCAAGTCGAATTTGTCCATTCAATTGATGATATTGAAGACATAATCAGCCTTTTTACCCATATTCTATCATAAGGGGTCCGCTTAATGTCACATCTGAAAGTCAATGCGATATTTTATCGAAAAAAAGGAACCATTTTAGCATTATTCTAGAACTCTCCAAAAAGGTGGGGTCTTGTTCACCTTTAGTAAGAGGTGTATAATTTCCCTAACCAAAAGGACTTCTTTTTGGGGATGAAAATATCAATTAATATGTATTGAACAAACCCTCCAGGATTTTCACCATCCCCTTGAATTCTCAGATTTATGATAATATATGAATGTGATCTACAAAGATAGAGGAGGGAAATTAGATGAAAATACTTATAGTGATTGATGGATCTTCATACTCTGAAATGGCAACCCAAATGCTAAAGGCGCTCCAGCTTCCCGCTAACACAGAGGTTACTATCCTTACCGTAGTGCCCGAACCTACTTTTCTAGGGGGTATTACTCTTGATGCGATCAGGGGCTCTAGTCAAGCCAGAGAAAAAGCTAATGACGAGCAGCAAGAAAAAGCAATTATGCTACTTGAGCACACATCTGAGGTACTGGGTAAAGGTAAGCTCATTGTCGAGACTATGGTACGCTGGGGAAATCCCGCAGAAGTAATCCTATTAGAAGCTGAACAAGGAAAAGCCTCATTAATCGTCATGGGATCCAAGGGGTTGACAGACCCGCTCAGCTTTCGTCTGGGAAGCGTTGCTTTGAAAGTCATAAAATATGCAAACGCCAATGTTCTATTAGTTAGAAAGAAGACGGTTTCGTTGGCTGAGGAACCACGGAAAAAAGGCAAGATAACCGCTATAAAACGAGTCCTGTTTGCCACTGACGGTTCTAGTTACGCGGACGAGGTAATCCAATTTCTATTGGCTCTTCCACTGCCACGCCAGACCGAGGTTATGGTGCTAACCGCCCTCCATTCGCACTTTGAGTCTTGGATAAAGACACCTACACTAAACTTAGGAGCTAACAAGGAGGCGCTTAAAAATATACAGACTGCTGAAGAGGCTGAAGCTCAGATGATTACATCTAGAGCGGAGAAGCAATTGCAGAGCCGTGGCTACAAGGCAACGTCAATAATCGAGCGAGGAGAAGCAAGTGACAGTATCGTTGCTGCTGCTATGGAATATAATCCCGATGTTATCGCGCTTGGAAGTAAAGGCTTAAGCGGTATTGAATCATACCTCCTGGGAAGCGTTACCGAGAGAGTAGCCAGATACGCCAACTGCTCAGTGTTGATAGGTCGAAGCACCCCGTAAATAGCAGAGTCTGCTTCTGAGAAAAGGGTATAACACAGAGCTATTTATGGGGGGATATAGATAAATGAAAACGGTACTCATTTCCTTGGTATTCTTGGCCACGGGAGGGGAGTAATCTCTATCGAGGAAATTTTACTCTTTATATTTGGAAGCAATTCCATTAAAGCTTCTTTACTAAAGAATAGCGTTTCATCCGGAGATGCAGCTTCCGCGATTAGAATGCAGATATGATTTCCGGCAACTACCAGCTGGACAGTTTGTACCGGGGTCTTTTGTTCCACAACTGCGGTTAAAAAATCTCCTTCCTCTTGAACGGGAATCCCTTGCGTCTTCAGCGTATCCATATGCTCATCGAGCTCTTTTTCAGTCTCAAAAAACCACATGAAGACACTGAGGTTGCGGACTTCGTTTCCTTCTGACTTCATATTAACTACACGCGCAGCTAGCCACATCGCTGGAGAATTG
Organism: uncultured Dehalococcoidaceae bacterium; assembly: GCA_964503235.1. Lineage (GTDB taxonomy): Bacteria > Chloroflexota > Dehalococcoidia > Dehalococcoidales > RBG-16-60-22 > W425. The sequence continues at coordinate 60,880 of CAZCZJ010000002.1, forward strand.
CTGTCCAGGGAAGCAAAACCCGCGGCATTTCCCCGGCCCGCATAAGCCTCTTCTTTATCATATTTTGCAGGGTCGTTCATGTCGGGAATCTGGGCTGCGATTGTATCCCAGGGCAGTACATACTCGAGGTCCGGTAAATTATGGACCAACTTATATGTGCTACCAGTAGTTGTTGTAGAAGAAGTCTTGCCGCATGCCGCAACTCCTGTAGCCAGAAGAAACGCTGCTAACACCAGGATAAATACTTTCGTTAGCAATCCTGTTGTTATTCTCATAGTCATACCTCCATTACTTTTCAATCGTGAAAGTCCAAGTCATTGGTAAGTCGAAGAAGACCTTAATCTCAACATTGACCGGAGGTTCGTACCGTTCTTCCAGGGGTTGTTCCCTGGTGAAAGTTACTGTCTCAGAATGCAGGCTGAAGACCTGGTCGGTGCTATAGCTCTTTTCTTGCTCTCCAGTCGTTGTAACCGTGGCATATACCTCAAACCTGGTGTCTATTTCACCGGTAGCCTTCATGACAAACCGCCAATCCTTATCCATGGTAAAGTTGAAAACCTGCATTAGCGGCCGGTCGCTAAATATCAAATCATTATAATGCTGTTCTTCGGGAACCCTAATCAGCGGCGAAATCTCATCAGAGTTAAAGGTCATGAATTCCTGCCATTCATATGTGTCTTCCACCAGTTCTCTTTCCGGTATCCCGGATGGCAGGGGAGTGATTTCCAGCGATGAGATATTGCTCTTAATGGTTGGGAGCAGTTCCATCAATTTATCTTTGCTAAAGAAGAGCGATTCATCTGAAGACGCAGATTCCATAATCAGGACGACGAAATGCTTTCCGGCAAGTAAAAGCTGGATAGACTGTATTGGGGGCCCGCTTTCCACAACCCCGGTCACAAAATCCCCATCCTCTTGAACGGGAAAGCCACTTGTCTGGGTTAACATAAGCTCATCAAGATATTCGGCAGTCTCGCAATACATTATCCAGACACCGAAACCGCGTACTTTCTCTCCTGTCGGCGCTGTTATGACGTATCGGGTGCTTCCCCATGCTGCCGGCGAATCAATATCCATTGAAGAGGTTTCTGTGGAGCTAATCTGCTTGGTTTCTCCACGAAAGAGGAAATTTTCCTGTTTGTCATAGTCTCCTATGTCAGGACACGCAGCTACGATTGAATCCCAGCTGAGAATATACTCAGCGTCGGCAGCGGTATGAGTTAGTTTATACGTGGTATCGGGTGTAGGCTTACCGCAGGCAACGGCTCCAGCAACTAGAAGAACGCTTGCGAACACCATGACACAAATTATTACGAGCAATCCCTTTATTCTTCTCATATCTATCCATCCACTATTTTCATTTAGTTGTTATACTACTAGTGTTAGAAGTCTTGTTATCGCCACACGATTCACTGCTTCTCGTTCCGTAACAATATTGAAGCACAGCTTATCCGATTGTTATATCTGCCTTTTTCTTAATGTCCATTCCCCCCGGGACATCCAGCTTAGCCAGTAGATACCATTTGGTTTGTTGAAGCGGAACTACGCCCGTCATCGCCGCCACTGCCTGGGCAACCTTAAGCCCCTGTCCCAGATTGCCTCCCAGGTCTGGCATCTGTGGTTTCGTGCTCAGAATATCCGCCGGTATCTTTATCTCGAAGTGATATTCCTGCCCTTGGCTGTATTCTTTTTCAGTATCCAGTTGCTGTTTGAAGTCATAAATACGAATACGTTGCGTGGTCGTTGACATATCCTTACTGCCGGTCAGACCACCAATCCGCGTGTTTTTCTGTTCTCCCATTAAGGATATACTTACTTCCCGCGCTTTTACCGGTTTTTTTAATGTTAGGGCGACGTTACCGGAAATGGTATCTCCGGGAGTATAGCCGGTTTTTTGCAACATGATATTGATTTTCCCTTTACCAAACATATTTCTTTCTCCTTATGCCCTTTATTGCAGAATATAGTCATATTCCTTTATATTGTTTCTCTGTTTCTTTCTTAAACCATTCATTGGAATTGATATAGCTATTCCTTCAGCCTTGTTACAATTACCTTATAATAGGCCGGAGCTTCTTCGGTGGCGTACTACGAACCTCCCCCATCTCCCATCGTCTGCGCTTGCTCCCAGACGATCTTCCAGGAGCCATCTACCTCTTTTAGTTGCATCTGATCAGTTCCATCCTCGTCAATAAAAGTGAAGGTAACGCTGGCTGTGGCTGTTCGGCTGCCCCTCGGTACAGCAACGGGGTGTATTTCTATGTCCTTAATTTCCTTGAGCACCAGTTCCCCTGAGAGGCCCCTCATGAATTATAAAAATGCCAAGGTGTCCTCTTTATCCTCATAGTCAGTGAGGTAGGTCAGACACTTGTCAAAATCTTCGGTATTGAATGTTGTGACATAGCCCCTTATAGTGTCTTCAATGGTTGTAGTGTCCGTATTCTCCTGACTAGTTCCTCCGCATGAGACTGTCAAAAATGATCCGGCTACCAGCCAGCAGAGAAGTAGAATTCTTCTCATATTATCTTTCCTTTGTGCGCTATATATAAATTTATCTCTTTCTGATCACAGGTAAATGTTTAAATTATTGAGCAAGCTGAGGGAAGCGCCTTTTAGGTTTATTTCTTAGCACTTTCAATCATGCTTTTAACTTTAACCTTAATCTGCTTTGGTTTTACTTCTTCGGCTTTAGGTAGGGTCAGGGTGAGGACACCATTATCAAACAACGCCTCGGCTTTATCAGACTTCACCCGCACTGGGAGAGGGATGGAACGGCTGAAGGTGCCATAGCGATGCTCCTTGTAAAAATAGTCCTCCTGTTTTCTTTCTTGGTCTTCCTTGTGTTCCCCCTTTATAGTCAACATATCACCGGTGATGGAGATATCCATCTCCTCCGGCTTGACCCCGGGAAGAGCAGCCTTGATTACTACATCATTGGCAGTTTGGTACATATCAACCGGCAGTTCCCCTCGCTCAAGTTCAGGCCACAGATGTGAGGGGCGAATAAATCTCTCTTCAAAAAGCCTGTCCATCGCATTCTGAAAGCTCATCATCTCTCTAAATGGTTCCCATCGTATCATGGCCATAATCAGACCTCCTTATTTTTTCCCCAGGCGCTTCCCTCAGCTTACCCAAGATTGACTTTTGCTAAAAAAATATTCATGGATCAGGCATCTCATCATACTGCTATAAGCTGCTTGATGGCTGGTATTGCCCTTTCGGTTATAGCTCCTGCAACTGGCTTTAAAGGTATCTGAGTACCGCAGATAAAGCCACACTGGAGACAGGTCTCCTCTTCATACCAACTGATGAAGATTCCCTCAATACAGTAGTCACGATCAAAATACAGATTGCCACCGCATTTAGGGCATTTTCGTTTAATAAATCCTGGTTTCATCTACTTTCACCTCTTCAGGAATACAGGTAAACCCTTTAAGCTCTCTCTTAAAAAATTATTACTCTTACAGCACGCGTTCGTTATGAATTAAAAATTTAAAGCTGGTTTGGATCAGTTCATTATTTGACCTTTCAATTTTTAACCCCTTGCAATTAGCCCAAATATATGTTATAATCATTCATGCTTT
>CAZCZJ010000003.1:0-61368 GCA_964503235.1 uncultured Dehalococcoidaceae bacterium
CAATAATCAATACCGCCAGGACTACGGCAATTATCAGCAGATAGTCGGCAATCTTGAGAACCGCACGCTGCAAATGGCTGCGGGTTACCGCTGTTTCCACCAGTTGTGCCGTCTTACCATAATATGTATCTTTACCGGTTGTATAGGCGACTGCGTCAATCTCTCCCTGCTTCAGGATAGACCCGGAATAAACCGTATCCCCCGGCTTGTGCTCTACCGGAAGGGATTCGCCGGTGAGAGCGGACTGGTCCACCTGAACCGGGTCTCCGTCGAGTAACCTGGCATCTGCCGGTATGATATTGCCGATACGGAGACGAACGATATCACCGGGTACAAGTTCGCGCGCGGGTATGTCGGACCATTTGCCATCCCGCTTGGTATTGGCATGGATAGCCAGCTTATTCTTGAGCGCGGCAATAGCGTTGCCTGCCTGGAATTCCTCACGGAAGCCTACAATAGCGTTTATTATTAACAATGCCAGAATGACGCCGAGGTCAGGCCAGTGCCGCAATACCGCCGATAGGATTGCGGCAACCAGGATCATAATGGGAATAGGCCCCCAGAAATAGGCAAGGAATTTCAGGAGCGGATTTTCCTTCTTTTCCGGGAGTTCATTGTAGCCGTACTTTTCTATTCGCTTCTGCGCCTCAGCTTTGCTGAGACCATCGGGCGAAGACTGCAGATTCTTTAGCAGTTCGGCAACGGACAGGTCCTTTAGTTGTCCTTGAGTTGATTCAACCGTCTTGTCTTGGCCCGGTGACCTGATTTTTCTTTCTTTACTCTGTTTGTTCATCCCCAGCACTCCTTCTGGCCCTGTCTTTTAACAGCGAGCGCCACAGACCTGATCGAATTAAGATTGCCGTGGTCTCACCAGCAGAAGGGGAGTATTTCCATGGTGCAGAACCTTATCGGCAATACTGCCGTGGTCCCAGCGGCCAAATCCTGAATGCCCGTGCGTTGACATGGCTACCATCTCTGGATGTATCTCCTCCTCTGCCTTGATAGTCTCCTCGTCAGCAGAACCTACTCTGACCTCATAACTTGTTTCAATACCCTGGGATATTAGTTTATCATCTACGCTTTTTATGTATTTTTCAGCCACTTCCTTCAGCGGCTTAAGTTCTTCATCGGTGTAAGGTATTTTTATAATTCCCGAGCCGCCATAATAACCCATTCCGTCATAGCCAGGGTAAATATGATAGGGTGGTTCTACGACGTTAAGGAGACTGATCTTGGCCTTGATTTTGGAGGCAAGGGTTTCAATATAGGGGAGCACCGCCTCACTGTTCTTCGACCCGTCAAGGGGGACCAGTATATTATTCAGATGAACACTCTTGGGTACATCGGTATTAGCCCTGATAAGCAGCACCGGACATTTTAAAGCCCTGGCAACTTTATTGGCCGTATCTCCGAGTGCCCATCGCCTTATTCCGGTTCTCCCGTGCGTGGCCATCACAATCAGGCTGACGTTCTCTTTCTCAGCGTAGTCCAATATTTCCTCGGCAGGGTTGGCTAACATGCTTGGCGAACCGATGATAGCCGACTTCACCTTCACTTTTTCCCCATGTGGTAGGTCTGGAGATTTTTTCATCTCCTGCTCTACCGTCGCCGCCATTTTACTGATGTAGACTTTATGGTCGAGGTTATCCGGGGCATCGGCCGGCGTCCTTACGTGCAATAAAATAACCTCCGAACCGAAATGTCTGGCCAGCTCTTCGGCATAGGGCAGGGCTATTTCGGCCAGTTTGGAAGTATCCAGCGGGACAAGAATCCTTTTATACATTTAATTTCCTCCTATTAAAAACATAATTATTGTTCAGGACATAGTCAAATTACTGTGGCCTCACCAGAAAAATAGGGCTGGTAATGCCACGAAGTATCTTATCCGTGATATCACCATACTCCCAGAGGCTAATGCCTGATGAACCATGTGTTGCCATAACAACCAGATTCGGATGATTATTGTTCGTGTATTTTGTAATTTCGTCTGCTGGTTTACCCATAAGCACTTCTTTTTTAACATTAAGTCCAGCATCGGCAAGGCGTTTCTCCACTTTTACCAGGTATTGCTCAGCTTCCTGCTTAAAATGATTTATTATCCGCTTTTCATGTGCCTCCGAATCGGGTTCCGGGTAGTCGGCAGTAATGAATGGTTTTTCATAAACTCTGAGTAAAACTACGTTCACCAGTTCAGCACCACGCTGCTTTGTTAACGCTTCTACATGCGGAAGTACTGATTCAGCGAATTTTGAGCCGTCGAGGGGAACCAGCAATGTCCTCTTGGGCCATTCATCATGGATAATCTCCTCGGGGATATTGGCCCTGACCATCCAGACGGGGACCTCCGATTTCCGGAGGACCTTATCAACCGTGCTTCCCAAAGCCCAGCGCCTTACCCCGGAACGGCCATGAGTCGCCATCAGGATCAGGTCAATATTGTTTTCCTCAGCATAACTTAGGATTTCCTCAGCAGGATGGCCGTCAGCCACTTCGGCTCGTACCTCGACCGCCTTTCCTCCTGAGGGTATGCCTGTCTTTTTCTGTACTTCTCTGGCTTGTTTCTGTACTTTTTCTGACGCATGTTCAAGATATGCACGGCACATAAATTGTGAATCCGTTTTAGTCGATTCGCATACATGGAGTAAATTCAGTTCCAGGTCCAGTCTACCCGCAAGCTCCTTGGCGTAAGGTAGAACTACTTCGGCGAGTTCCGAGCCGTCAAGCGGGACCAGCATTCTCTTGTACATTTTTACTACCTCCTTTGTCGTGATATATTACGATATTCCATATGAGAACCGCAATGCCATTTATCCTGTCTCCAATTTAAGATTTCGGGCTTTCGATAAGGGTGACCGAAGCAATATTTTAGTAAATTCTTAATTATTCATTGTTGTCTACAATTTTAAAAAATATCTGGCAAAGTTGGTATTAACTAATAACCCTCCTGTGGAAGCCCTTGCACCCGGCCCAAAGGAACAGGATAGAGAATCCAACGAGCACGGGATAAATCACATATAACTGCATGTGCGAGGCCGTGGTCAACGCGGCGCGGAAGCCCTCGGTCACGTAGATAAGCGGGTTGACGCAGACCAGAGCCTGCAGCCAAGAGAACCCGCCGACCTTGATAGCCGCCAGTGATGTCCACGGGTAGTAAGTGCCGCCGAGGAAGGTCAGGGGCAGGACGATAAATCCGAACATGACGCCGATGTTGCGCGGTGAAATGCGGGTTCCCAGAAACAGCCCGAGACTTGAGGTCATGATACAGGTGAGTGGGATGAGCGTGAGCAGCAGCGCCCAGTGCACCGTTAGATTTGGTTGCACGCCCTTGGTGTGGACAATTGCCGCAATCGGGAACACAATTACGGCCGCAATAAGGCCCTGGATGGCTCCGGCCACGACTTTACCGATGGCCACCAGCGATACCGGCAGTGGTGCGAGTACCCGGTCTTCAATCTCTTTGGTATAGCCGAACTCGTTGGCCAGGGGCAACGCTACTGCCATGATTCCCTGGAACATAATTGACAGGCCCACGACGCCGGCAACAAGTACGGTAGCGAATGCCGATAAACCACCCGCCGAACCTCCACCGATACCTTCGCCAATCTGAGGAAATACGTACAGGAAAACAAAGACCAGGAGGAAAGGCTGGATTAAAGTGCGGGCAATGAAGACACCCAGGTTCTTTCTCAGTACCGTGAGGTCACGCAGCAACAAGGCATTGAAGGCAGTACGGCTGGCACCTGCCGCTGACCGTGTAGGTCTTGATGTTTGAGCATTTGATACCCTGGTCATGGTGCCCATCAATCGCGTAGCTCCTTTCCTGTCAGGTTTATGAAGACAGTTTCGAGAGTGGGCTCGGCTATAGACAAATCGATGATATTGAAACCTCCCTGTTCAGCAATGGCAACTACCCGGGGGAGTACGCCGGCGGTGCCTTTTATGTGGAGCTGGATCGTACTATCGAGTCGCCGGCTCTCGGTCACTCCTTCGACCTGCTCTCGAAGGAGCTGAGCGAGGGCATCTATGTCACCGCTCGCTGACACGGTTACAATGCTGTCCGCGTTGACCGATTCCTTTAAGCCCTTCGGGGTGTCCATAGCGAGAATACGTCCATGGTCCATAATGGCTATCCGGTCGCAGACCGAATCCGCCTCCTCCATATAATGTGTTGTTAATAAAATAGTCTGACCTTCGGAGTGCAGCTTACCGAGGATATCCCATAAGGCGATACGGCTCTGCGGGTCAAGACCGGCCGTAGGCTCGTCGAGAAAGAGGACCGACGGGCGGTGGATAAGCGCCCGGGCTACCTGGAGCCGCTTCGCCATGCCGCCGGAAATGGTGGCTACGTCCGCTTTGGCGCGTTCGGCAAGACGGAACTCGACCAGGAACTTATTCGCTGCTTCGCGGCTCTCTCTGGCGCTCATTCCGAAAAAGCGACCGTGGTAGTAGAGGTTCTCCCAGACGGTCAGGGCTCGGTCAAGGTTGTTCGTCTGAGCCACAACACCAATCACCTGCTTGACGAGCGCCGGATGAGCGACGACGTCGATATCGGATACAAAAGCCTTGCCGCCCGTCGGAATTACCAGGGTGGTGAGCATACCGACGGTCGTTGTCTTACCGGCACCGTTGGGGCCGAGCAACCCAAAGATTTCCCCGCGGTGTACCTGCAAATCGAGCCGGTCAACAGCCAGAACATTGCCGTCTGAGTATCGTTTGGTCAATTGCTCGCAGCGTATGACCTCGTCGACAGTAGTGTGTTCGCCCACAATATTGATATCAGCAGCATTCGCACTCATAACGGCGGAATAAAAACTCCTTCAACTCTGTTACATCTTTTCATTATTATGGTAGAAGAATTGTGAAATAGTCATAAAATCGCTAGTAAATAAGTTACAAAGTTATGACATTTGGAGGATAGCAAAGACTGGTAGGAAGAAATTATCACTGGTAGTTCTTGGGATATCGGGCATAATGAACCAGACATATTTTGGACGTGAAATGCAAGGATTATTAAAGGACGAATGATCTCCACATCATTGGAATCCGATTATAGGAATAACAGCGCTGGACCGGCTAGGGCCGGCTCTTATAATGGTTATTTTTAGTGTGATAGTCATCAAATTCTTGTTTGTTGAATAACAAGTCAAAGATTCGTTACACTAACAAAATAGAATCCATCACTAGTAGGCTCGAAAGATTGATATAATAGAATCGAATTCATGATAATACCCAAGGTTTAACAATAAGACCAGAGTATATTAAGATGAAGATTCCATTTAAACATTCTATTATTGCCTGGTTGACTTTAATCCGTTTAGGTGCCACAGCCAGGGGAATGCTTCCTTTCTTCCTCGGGACGGTCATTGCCTGGAGCGAAGGATATCAAATAAACTTCATAGTTTTTTCGCTTTCGTCGCTGGCTGTCCTCAGCATTATGGTCTCAACTTTTTTAATAAACGAATATTTTGATTATGATACGGACCATTTGAATACAGATTTCCATAGACTATCAGGTGGTTCACGGGTCCTGGTCCGCGGGCTCGTGCCCAGGAAGCTAGCTTTATATACCGCATATTGTATCTTCGGGCTTGCCGTTATCATCGGCCTGGTTCTCTATTTTTACTTTAAAACCGGCCCATTGACCATCCCATTCGGTGTAATGGCAATCCTTATCGGATATTTTTACACGGCAAAGCCGTTAAGGCTCTCCTACAGGGGAATAGGAGAGCTGTCAATTTGGTTTACCTGCGGCTGGCTGGCAACAGTTACGGGCTATTATCTCCAAACAGGAGAAGTCACCTCTGTAATCTCTTTGGTTTCCCTGCCTGGGGCAACTTCGGTGTTCCTTCTTATTCTGATAAACGAAATTCCGGATATACACTCCGACTCACTCTCCGGAAAAAGAAACCTTGCGGTGATACTGGGCAAGCGTAATGCGCTTCTCCTTTTTTCTTTTCTCCTCGTTGGTGGCTGGCTAAATATACTGGTAATCATTCCATTTGGAATTCCCTGGACGACCGGTCCTTTTTCACTCGTTCTCTTGCCCATCATCGTATTGAACCTGATGGATATTAAAAGACTTTCTGCTAGCAGGCAAATGCTTGAGAGATTATCGGTGCGCACCATGCTTTTCGACCATCTAGTCACCTTTATTTACTCGGCTGCCTATATACTTGCCGGAATCAACGCCAGCAGCATGGATAGAGCAATAATTATCATCATACTCTGTTATCTGGCTATCTTCATACTTGAGGGAATGAGCCTATTACTTTCTTTAAGAATACAAAGATAAAATTTCTGTATTCGTAGACACGGCGGCTACAGCCAACAGCATCGCCATTACAGCTAACGTTCTGGAAGAGATAGGCAAATGGAACGTATGGAGAAAAAGGGGGCGACTGCCTTCTAAGCAGCGGGTCGTGGGTTCGAATCCCTCCAGGGACGCCAGCTCCGTTATAAATCCTAGAAAATTTCTGGAATACACTCATTTACGGTTACTATCTTAGAGAAGATTTACAATAACCCGGAACCAGATATTGACTACCACATGAATTATAAATGCCGGCCAGTATGAATTCCCTCTATATACCACGTAGCCGAGATAGATCCCGACTAAAATGGTACTTATTGTTTCCATCTCCGGTTTTCCGAAATGAAGGAGCACGAAAGGAATCATCTGGACAAGTATGCTTATCTCTCCCAGTTTTTCTTTTAATCCGAAAAGGAGAAAGCCGCGATAGAGAAATTCCCAGGCAAACATGTACACCAGCGTCTCGAGAGAGTATTTAAGCAGGTCGAATTTCTCTATAGTGTAGTACCCCTCCAATGTGGAAAAACGAGAAGAGATATAGAGTACCGGGACAGCTATGACGATGGATAAGATAACATGAAAGCCCCATATCTTCCAGTTGCCCAGCCTGAATCCAAAGTCCAGGGGATTTTTCCGCAAGAGAATAATTATCGTTAGCAGAGGCAAAATCGCGAAATATATCAGGGAACTCAACCACTGGGGTGAAACAGGATGGTATTCATCCAGGGTTAGGAAAAGGGTAGCCGAACAAAATACCACTACCTCCGGATAATACCTCTTTAAGAAGGAGTAAATACCCTTAATTTCATTCTTGGCGAATTCGAGCATAACCGTTTTCATTATGAAACTTTTCAAGTACTATGGCAATTACACCCGTCTTTGCCTGAAACTAATGGACAAATGTGTTACTATATGCACAAAGGACAGCCTGCAACCCGCTCTTTCCCCAGGGGATTTCAGAAAGGTGTGGCTACCATCGCAAAGAGAATCTTGATTATCGAGGACGACCCGAGCTTTTCGAGGGCGATTAATCATATCGTAGAGAATTATCAGGCATACACGTACTCCTTGTTCAGGATTACTCTCTAAAATCGGGGGTTTCTCGTGCCACCGGTTACCCGTCGGTCAATTTTCGTAATACGGTTGATGGCTGAATTAAGAACATCGATTTCTTCCCGGGTAAAAAGCCGCCAACCACGACTGTCCCTCCGCTCAATGCTACCGAGAATATCTTTTTGCAGCCACCGATATAATGTGTTTCTGCTGACACCTATCATGCGAAATACTTCAGCGGTTCTGTAGTAGGTCTTGCCATCCATTATTACCGGCATTTGTAAAGGCTCCAACGATTCGATGAGTATACCTAAGTACAATCTAGTTAATTCAACTTACAACGGCATTACAATAAGACAGTTGAACCTTACAAAAATGACACAAAAGGGATTCATCAGGTTCGGAGTTTAATCAGTATTCCGGACTGACTACTATCATCGATAGATATCAGTTGGAAAGATTGATATGACAATCGAGGAGAGATACCGGATTCGAACTATCGCTTGAAAAAAGCCAAGATTCGCCTCCGCAAAAATGAAGCGGAAAGATAACGCGGAAACTATATTCTGGCGTCGGACCGGAATCACGTCTATTTACAGTGTACGGTAATAAAAGCCCCTTGCTATTGCTTCTTCACCATCGAAGGCCCTTCGTATATCAACTAGAACAGGAGCGGAGTTCATGTGCCCTTCGAGTCCTTCCAGGGTAAGCCCATCACCATTTCCCTTAAAGATGTCATGAACCACAGCCAGGATAATGCCGTCAAATTTGCCTTCATCTTCCAGTTTCTTTAACATCTTTATGCCAAATTCTTCTTCAGCTTCGATAGTGTCCAATAAGGGATCATAGCCAAAGGTCACAATGCCGTAGCTCTTTAATTCCTCTATCATATGTTTCTGCGGAGTTTCCCTGGTATCCGAGACATTCTCCTTATAGGTCAGACCCATGATGAGTACCCTGGACCCCTTAATTACCTTACCTGCATCATTCAGGGCTTTGATGGTCATTTCAGCCACGTGTTTAGGCATAGAATCATTTATCGCCCTTCCTGCCGAGATAACTTGAGAGTGGTAACCTAGTTCCTGGGCTCTGCGAACCAAGTAATAAGGGTCTACGGGAATGCAGTGTCCGCCGACAAGGCCTGGAGAATAGCGGTGAAAATTCCATTTAGTTCCGGCGGCATCAAGAACCTCTTTGGTGTCCAGGTGGAGTTTTTCAAATATAAGAGACAACTCATTCACCAGAGCGATGTTCAGATCTCTCTGTACGTTTTCAATAACCTTAGCTGCCTCGGCAGTTTGGATATTCTTGGCTTTAAAAATATGCGGGATTATTCGGCCGTAGAGCTCGGCGATAAGTTCCGTCGTTTCCTCATCAATTCCCGAAACGACCTTACAGATCTTCTCTATAGTATGCTCTTTATCACCGGGGTTAATCCTCTCGGGGGCATAAGCTACCTTGAAGTCCTCGCCACATTTGAGCCCGGACTCTTTTTCCAGAATTGGCTTAACAATCTCTTCGGTAACACCGGGGTACACCGTTGATTCCAGAATTACTGTGCTTCCCTTTTTTAAATTTTTACCTACAGTGGTCGCTGCGCTTTCAACGCAGGAAAGATCCGGTTCCTTTATTTCCGTTACCGGCGTGGGCACACATATGATGATGAAATCTGCTTGTCCTATTTTTTTCGGTTCATTAGTAAAAAGGAGTCTGGGATTATCATATCTTTGACGTAAATCATCTACTCTCTTAGCATTGATATCATAGCCGATTACTTTTAGGCTTTTTGCAAACGATTCAATCAAAGGCAAGCCTATGTATCCTAAACCAACGATACACACAGTAGCTTTATCCACCTGAGCTTTTACGATTGAAACACGTGCTGGATCGGTTTTGCCGGGAACAGTGTTATTAGAACGTGTTTTTCTATAGCTTCGCTTTGGCTTTTGGATAGACATTTTTTATCTCCTTATCTCTAATGCAGTAAGTTTTACCAGTCCCCTAAACAGACTACCTCATCAATAAAATTTTGAGCAGGATATGTTAGATCTGGGTTTATCATTTGTAAGAATTTAGTAATAACTAAACAGGCACTTCCGCTATAATCTCCTGAGGTCGTATGTTAATAGTCGACACCAAACCTTCCATGCAGAATTCTTTTCATTATAACACTTCCATCTTTTTTTACCTGATTTCAATATTTTTTTACCCATACCACAGACCCCGAAAATAGACTGTTTAGGCTTCAGTTACAAGACGATTTAATTCTAACCGAATCTTAACTTTAGCCTTACTACAATCCAACCCCAAACAAGGGATAATATAAAGTCTTGAGTATTTGGTATAATAAGTCATAACACTGGTAAAACAATGTCAAATAGGAGACTATGAACCTGAAAAGTCGTATCGCATCGTTAAAAAGGGCAATACAAGAATGAATAAAGCAGTCGTTACCGGCGGCGCCGGATTCATAGGTTCACATATCGCGGAAGAACTGAGCAAACGCGGCTATCAGGTTACGATAATCGATAATCTGTCTACCGGCAATTTATCAAATATTGAATCGATTCTCCGTAGCAGAAATGCTGAGTTTGTTCAGGGTAGTATAGTTGATTTGCCGGTACTGCGTAAACTGTTCTCGGGTACAGACTATGTCTTCCATCAGGCGGCGATACCCAGCGTTCCGCGTAGTATTAAGAATCCGAAAGCGTCCCATAACATCAATGCTACCGGTACTCTGAACGTGCTACTAGCTGCCCGCGATAAGGATGTTAAAAAAGTGGTCTATGCTTCGTCTTCATCAGTTTACGGTGATACCCCAACTCTTCCCAAGGTTGAAGATATGACTCCAAATCCCCTATCGCCCTACGCTATATCCAAACTCACCGCGGAGTACTACTGCAGGGTATTTCACGAAATTTACGGACTGCAGACCGTTTCTTTGCGGTATTTCAACGTTTACGGTCCGAGACAGGATCCTGATTCTCCGTATGCCGCTGTTATTCCTTTATTCATAAATCTGGCACTAGCGGGAAAGTCACCGGTGATATTTGGCGATGGCAAGCAAAGCAGGGATTTCACCTTCGTAAAAGATGTAGCCGAAGCTAACATCCTGGCAGCCGAGAGTGAAGCTACTGGTATCTTCAACATCGGTAATTCTCAAAGAGTCACTATCAACCATTTAGTACGACTTATCATCAAGCTAGTAAGAAATAGATCCATAAAGCCAATATACAAGGATATGAGGGTTGGAGATATTCTACATAGTCTAGCCGATATCACCAAAGCCAAGGCTTTTGGTTATAATCCCAAATACAGCCTGGAAGAGGGCCTTAAGGAGACGATTAATTCGTTTCAGGAGATGCATGGGTTAAGCTAATCCGCTATATAGTTAATTGGAATAATTCAGATTAATCAAATACTGCTACAAATCAGCACAAAATAAAGGTGCACGAATTGCATGATTAACCCTTATTATCGAGGTTGGCATGAGAATTCAACTTAAAGGTAGAGGTCACGTGCCAGCAATTGTTACCGGTAACGAATTTGGCATCAAAATCCTGCGAAACATGCAACAGGAAACCGATTTCGATGGTATTACCCTAGACGTCGCTCATGATATTTTCAGGGAGGCCGGGCTTGAGATTAGCCTGGATAAACCGGTTAATGTAACTAACGAAAGGCCGGTTTTAATAAACGTAAAAAGATACCTCGATGGCTCTAAAGCGCGTGAAAAAGGCTTTTACTGCCGTACACTGTAATGAATAAACGGTTTACACTCAAACGTACCGCCCTGAGCCTGACTCTTACCCTTATTATCCTAGGTATTATCTTTATCGGACTCGATATCCTTGATATCAACGAAGACTATAGACTGCATTGGCCAATAGCGGTCATCAATACCATATTCATAAGCGCAGTTGGCCTGTTGACGATATATTCCGCTACGAAGAATTATCTTCACTCTGGTTCGCTAGAGATACTAGCCCTGGGCGGTGGCGTCCTGGCTCTGGTTTTCAGTATTACCCTTTACGGGTGGCTGACAAATACGGACCTTGATACACGTATTACCGCGTATGACAGCGGCGTATTATTAGCCTCGATTGTTTTTTTAGCAGGAGCGATCCTTGCTATAAAGATACAGGGCCCTTCCGGATGGAAGACCGGGTCTAATAAATTAAGTGTTACAATTATCTATGCCGCTGTATTTCTGCTTATTACGGTTATCACCTGGCTGGCATATCAGGACATTATTACGGTTTTTACACATGAATTTACCGAGCACTTTACCGCCAGAGACATCGTGCAGGGAATAGCCGCAATTTTCTATGTGAGCGCCGCACTGATTTATCTGAGGAAATACCGTGGTTCACAGGCTAATATCTACTTCTGGTATTCTCTGGGCTTGATACTCTTTGCCGCGGGGGTAATCTTCATATCACGAGGACCTCTGGAAGGCCGGATTGCCTGGCTGGGTAGAGCATCTCAGTACATTGCCAGTATCTATTTCCTCGCTGCCGCTCTAAGTGTTTACAAGCGGCCAGGCGCTAATGGAGTGGCGAGTAAAAGAGAATCATAAAATACGGGTACAGCAGGCCGCTAATTCACCAGATCCGAAGCCAGATGCAGATAGTCCCTGAGCAGGCGGGGCATGAGGTATTTACTCCTCACCGATTCTTTTCCAGCTCGGCCTATTTGTCCGGCTAATACAGGATTCTTCAGTAGAGTGACAATCCGCTCGGCGCAGTCCGACGGGCTATAAACCAAAAAACCGGTTTCTCCGTCGCTAATTTGATGCCGGATACCCCCACAATTACCACCGATTACCGGCCTTTGCTTCCACATAGCCTCCGCAACCGTTAGTCCGAAGCCTTCACGAATGGACTTCTGCAGTACAACGTCTGAACCGGATTGAAAGGCGTTCACTTCTCTGTCACCGATAAGCTGCGGAGCGGAAAAGATATGGATATCAGAATCGTTTCCGCAGTATTCCTGCAAATTTTCCAGAATTTCAAAAGCATCAAAATCGTCTATAGCCGTCATGGCGCCGACAAAGGCGAGTTGGAGTCCGGGTATCTCTTTTTTCGCCAGCCTGTAGGCGTCAGCCACGCCCCACGGGTCTTTCCACTTATCGAAGCGGGATACCTGCGAGATAATGGGCCGGTTTAAGTCTAGACCCAGCTCAGCCATTATCTGCCTTGCCCGTGAATATGTCATTTCCCGGTGCTTTGGCTGCAGGGGGTCAATAGCCGGTGGAATTACCACGACTTCAGTGGGATTATTGCCGTTAGGGAAATACTCGGGCATGCTGGCTATTATCCTTTGATATTTTGTCATATAAGGAAAAAGCATTTGGCGGGCTTCTTCGTTGGGTTGGGTAGTGTCAACGTGGCAAATCCATACACCGATATCGGAATTCATAAAGGACAGCATGGGTAAAACCTGAGCATCATGAATAAACCACAGGTCGGCGTTAACTCCCATTGATTTCAAAGATTTAACCGCTTTCTCATTTCGTGCCTGATAGCAATTAAAGTCGGCGGCACTGGGTATAACACTTCCTCCCTGGAGACAGTGATGTAAGGTCTTACTTACGCTAAAGAATGAGTCATCGGGTAGCAGGGCATACCATTCCGCCTGAACACCAACTCCCTGCATAAGCGGTACCAGCGACTTGAGTATTTCCGCTACTCCCCCACCCTGAGCGGTAGCATTAATATGTATTACACGCAATCCCCGCAGCTTCTCGGCAACTCTAGTTACATCTGATAGTAAACCTTCAGATACGATACCGTGATAACCATCGAGTTTGACTGCCTGGGTAGAGACTATCTGCATGTAATACTCCTTTATAGCAGTATGTTGGCAAACGATGGGTATACCTAAGTAAAATCTAAATAATCTAACTTACAACGGCATAACACAAAGGTAAGTAAATCTCACAAAATCAGCACAATAACAATCTAAACAATATGGATGTTGCTCAATTCTTTAGTCAGCAATTCTACCTTAATAACTACAGGTAAGAATACGGTAGGATAAAGGCAGAATTCGATTAGATATGAAGGTAAGCCATAGATACCGGACAGCTGACTGACAGGTTATTGGCGGTTCATTAATGGTAGTCTTTATACCTTCTGGTTGCCCTCTGTTCCAGCGGCAAGGAGAAGCTAAAAATACTGCCTCCCTGGGACCTGTTGCCGGCCCATATACGGCCGCCGTGGCCCTCTACTATCATTTGACTGATATACAGGCCAAGGCCAGCACCAGGGGTGCTTTTTATTATCTGGTTATCCACACGATAGAATCGTCGGAATATATTCTCCAGGTCTTCTTCAGGCACTCCCAGTCCATCATCCGCAACACTAACAACCAGGGAGGGAAAGCTTATCGCAGGAGCATCTCCAAAGATACTGCAAAGGTCCTGTTCATCGCGAACCAGCCGAACATCAACCGTAATTTCACCACCCTGTGGTGAGTATTTAATAGCATTATTGATAAGATTAGTTAAAACCTGTTCTATCTTTTCCGGTTCGGCTTTTACGAGAGGCAAACGCTCTACAGGGGTGATTCGTATTACATGTTTGTTCGTCTGACTCTGCATCTCGGGTATTAATTGCTGGAGTAAATCATTTAGATAAACGGAATGGGTTATCCATGTATCAGAGTTTTCAAGATGAGAAATGTCTCTCAGATTCTCCAGCAGGCGAAGCATCCTGTTACTGGCTGATTCTATACCGCGGAGATATTGCTTCTTCTGCTCCTCCGTAATGGACTCGCTGAGTTCCAGTAAAGTCCCGGTATATCCCTTGATAACAGTAAGAGGTGAGAGTATCTCATGCCATAACACCGAAAGATCATCCGTAGTAGTATGCGTTTTCTTATCATGTGTAGCGGCATCATAGGTTACCGGTAGACCGTCTTTATCCTTATACACCATCAATTCCGGTTCGCTTCTATTACCACCGTCACCAAACATATACCTTTTCCCGGTTCCTTCTTTCTCCGGCAAGTTACCATCATCGCTATAATGAGTGCGGAGTAGATTTTTCTTTTGCCTAGCCGAAAGATTATGCTTCATCGCTTTATGTTAAGACCCTAACGCCTCGACTTCTTCACTAGCCCGGGCAAAGTAATAGCCAACCCCTCGTTCGGTTAATATTAACTTTGGCGTATGGGGATTCTCTTCTATCTTCTGACGCAGGTACCGGATATAAAGTTTGACGAAGGATTTATCGCCGATATAATTAGGGCCCCAGGCTTTTTCCAGCAGCTGCTCATGAGTTACTATCCAACCGCGGTTTTTAATCAGGCATGATAAGATCCTGAATTCCGTCGGCGATAGTTTCACCCGCTTTCCCCTAACATATACCTGACGGCTTCTCCATTCTATTTCAATCTCGCCATTATGGAAATTACTCGGTTCACTATCAATATTAGCTGAGCCGGTCCTTCTCAGGACAGCCTGAACTCTGGCTATCAGTTCACGAAAATCAACAGGTTTGGTAAGATAATCATCGACACCGAGGTCAAACCCCCTTAGTTTATCGGCTTTCTTACCATTTACCGTTACCATCATTACGGGAATATCACTCATATCCCGGATCCTGCGGCAGACTTCCCAGCCATCCATCTTGGGAATATTAGCATCCAGAAGCACCAGGTTGGGTCGGTTGCTATAGACATGGCGCATACCTTCGGCGCCATCCTGAGCGGTGAATACATCATACCCGGCATTCTTGAGCCACATGCGGGTCAGGTTAGAGAATTCAATATCATCTTCAATTAGTAATATTTTGCCTCTCATCTATCTATCCTCCTACTTTGCCACTGACCTCTTTACCCACTTTTTCTACATCGATTACAATATCTGGTTAGAAAATTCAAACCGTCGGAAATTTGCCATATGGCATATTTAGGGTACAATTAGCTTAAGGTTAAAGTTTCTGAGGAAGCTAATATAAGGATAATATGGAAGTGGCCAGATGTCAACATCACTTTTTATACCTTTTCCCACCAATTTCCAACTTTAGTCATGATACTTAAGTACTAAACCGAACAAACATCATAATTGTAAACATTTTTATTCCGATAGTCAACTAAAAATGTCTGTTTGTTAACCTAATTTTTACCAATATCTTACATGTTTCTAACTTACAATAAAAGCACCTGAAATTTCAAGTCAATCGCTAACCAAAATCATCTTTGATTCCCATCTATCGCGAATTATTTGCTTACTCAATCATCTATATTCGATTATTAGAGCACTAGAAAATGCTAGAGATTCTAACCATTTTCTTACTACCCTCTGACATCAATCTAACGCCTCCTTAATATCATTATTTTGTCAGCATTTATTACCTATTGGATTACTGAGAAACACCATGACTGCGAGCGAAAGTGGCATTATTACCCGGAAAGCGGGAAAAATCCTGGCGGTCAATTCCGACCCGGAGGTTATTCGTATCCTGGGCGTAAATCTGACGCATGCCAACCTTGAATTCATCTCGGCACAGAGCGGGGTTGAGGCAATCGACAAGACCTTCTCGGAGAGACCGGACATCATACTCCTAGGCCCACCACTTCCCGATATAGGGGTGAGGGATATTTACCAGCGGCTCCAGAAGTCCCCACAAACAAATCAGATACCCATTATTGTCATCAGTTCCACAAAGTCAAAGCACATTGTTCCCAATGAAGCAGAAAACGGGTCTATCCACTATATCACCAAACCGTTTGATCCGAACGATATAGTAAATCTGGTGCAGACACATTTAAAGCAAAAGAAAAGGATGGAAAACGTTCATCCGCTTACCGGACTGCCGAACCAGACCCAGGTGGCGCTGGAAATGACCGAGCTTATCAATCAAAAAAAAATATTTGCTTTTATCTATATTGTCATTGATAACCTGGCAATATTTAATAAAGCTTATGGCTACTTACAAGGCGACCGCTCTATCAGGCTCCTAGCCGATACTATTACAGAAAATATCCGTATCTTCGGTAATCGGGATGACCTGGTCGGGCATGTCAATGGTAATAAATTCGCTATAATCAGCGCACCACAAAAGGCAAAGACCTTGTGCTATCGGATTAACGCCGAGTTTAACCGACGGATCAGAGACCTTTACCCAGATGAGGATATGGCAAGGGGCTACATCTCTTATGAAAATCCAGATGGTAAAAAAGAACAAAATCCCATAATGAGTCTTCGTATCGCCCTGGTTACCAACCAGAAACGCCCTTTCCGGCATTATCTTGAAGTAAGTGAAACCATCGCCGAACAGATGGACCACCTCAAGCGTTTCCCCGATGATAAATCTCATCTCAATCTTCAAGCCAGCGACACCGAGTCGGAAATGGCGGCGGCCCCCGGATGTGTGTCAGGCATACAGCGAGAAGAATTGAGAGTATTATCCGGCATTTTAGACTGGCTGGACTTCACTATCAGGGAGCTTGATAATCCCCTGGCTATTACCAGGCATAATATAGATTCTTTATCAGATCTTCATATTAAAAGTCTCGGACCCGAGCAAAAGAAAAGCATCCAGATAATCCGTGAAAAACTTGACCAGCTTAGCCTTATTATCGAAGGATTATCATGTTTAACCAGAATCAAACGGCCTACCGCTGACGCTATCTTCGAAGAGGTAGATATAGCCAATACTCTGGATTGGGTTATAAATCAGATACGAGAGACGTTAAAGCAACGTAAGATAATAATAAATATAGACGTCGCTGACAAACTCGGGCCAATCTCGATTGATAGGAGGACTCTTACCGAGTGTCTCCTTTATATAATTAGTAATGAAATCCAGTTCCTGCCCTCGAAGGGTCACCTGAAGATACGCGGCGCTGAGATAAACGAAGAATTCCTTACTATATTGATTATCAATCCCAGCCACCATACATCCCAAAGTAGGACAGGAGTAAAAAATCTTGATGAAATAAAGAATAGTATTTATCCCGCCAAGCTGATGCTTCAGGGGCTGGGTGGAAAGCTGAATATCACCAGTGAAAAGGAAGAAGGGATAACATACACCCTCATCGTTCCCAAAAGATGGCATAGCTGGATGCAGGAAACCAGTTCACTGCAACAGGCAACCGAAACAAGCAGAAAAGAGGCACAGTCCGAGCTGGTAAATATCCGCTACCTACTATCGCCACTCTCAGAGCAGGTACCTCCAGCCATGAAGGATAGCCTGGAAAAAATAAGGGGAAGAATCCAAGAGTTAGGGGTACTCTGCAATCGCACACTGTTCCTGACCGAAGACCTAAATAGCCGATTGGAAATCCAGCAGGAGTCCTTGCTACAGCAAGAATTAGAACAGCTAGCCAGCGTAGAGGCAATTCTGGCGATGGGTAGAGAGATAGTCAGGTCGATGAACCTCGAATGGGTCTTTAGCCCGGAAAGAGCCGAGTTTGTGTCCAAGTACGCCTTAAGCATTGCTAGAGAATACAAGCTGTCAGAAAACGACTGTCAATCTCTACGGTATGCAGCCATGATAAACGACCTGGGACTAGTATTATCTCCCCAGATTTTGATTGAGCTTATGCTGGTATCCGCTGAAGAAGCGGTCAGAATACAAGAACGGTTCAGTCCAATGTGGAAGGCACTCTCAGGCATTCCGTTTTTAAAGACAGCCCTTCTTTTTATCCGGCATATATATAATATGTGCGGTGAAGATGGCAGTTATTCCGATGCCAAATGCTTAGAAATTCCGCCGGGAGCAAAAATTCTATTCGTCGTGAGTTCTTTCGAGCGTCTTACCTCAGGTCTGCCGTCACAGGAGAAATTAAGCCCGAGTCAGGCAATAAACAAAATCACCAATAAATCAGGCTGGTGCTTTGACCCTGATATCCTAAATACTTTTTTACAGCTATGGCGTCGGTAAAAATAAATCCTATCGAGAATATACCCCGATTACGAAAGGGATACATGGTTTCTAACCTAATCCTAACGTTATCTTACTTTTAATTTAACTTGATTTAGTGAAAATAGAAATAATAAACACGGGAGTAGTTATTCACATGAGCAATATCAGTGTTATCGGAGCTGGATACGTCGGTCTATCAATAGCCGCCTGTTTTGCAGAACTGGGACACAAGATTACTCTATTAGAAATTAACTCCGATAAATTATCTGCTTTAAAAAACGGGATAATGCCCATCAGCGAACCGGGCTTAACCGAGATGTGGCAACGCAACAGGAAAGAAGGCAGGATTAACATTACCGGTCATTATGAAGATGGTTTATTGGATGCTGAATTTGCTTTCATCGCTGTTGGTACACCCGCCGCCAGTAATGGGAAAGCCGATTTGAAATGGGTAAGGCTGGCAGCAAAGAATATTGCCGAAGCAGCGAGTGGACCAATGGTTGTGGTGATTAAAAGCACCGTACCAATAGGCACAGCCGAAATCGTCGATAGAATTATCACCTATAACGGCAGCAACGGTCATAGTCTTCCGGTAGTGTCTAATCCGGAATTTCTGAGGGAAGGTGCCGCGGTTTATGATTTCATGCACCCCACCCGGGTTGTTATCGGCTCGTCAAGCCCAGAGTCCATTGAAGCTGTAGCCAAGCTATATAAACCGCTTGATTCACCACTGGTTACCTGCGACAACAGGACAGCCGAAATGTCAAAGTATGCCTGCAACGCGTTCCTCGCCACCAGGATTAGTTTTATGAACGAAATCGCTCTTCTCTGTGATGAGTACAGCGTCGATGTCGTCAAGGTGGCAAAAGTAATGGGATTAGACCCGCGTTTTGGCAGCGGGTATTTAAATGCCGGGCTGGGATGGGGAGGCAGCTGTCTACCCAAGGACCTTAAAGGGCTTATCCACATGGCAAAAAGCCGCGGATTCCCGGCACGTTTGCTTCGCGCCGTCCAGCAGATAAATCAACAGCAGGTTTATATAGTAATGAGGAAGCTTGACCGGCTTTTGGGTTCTCTGGAAGGTAAAACCATTGGCATTCTGGGACTCTCTTTTAAACCGAACTCAGACGATATAAGGGATGCACGCTCACTAATGGTTATTTCGCTGCTAGAAAACCAGGGGTGTCGCGTTAAAGCCTATGACCCGGACCCGGTAGCCATGCGGAATGCAGCTAAACTCAAGCTTGACGTTATCTATTGTGCCGACGCTTATGATGTCGCCAAAGACAGTGACGCATTAGTACTCGTTACCGAGTGGGACGAATTCAAAGAGCTGGATATGCCCGCAATGGCTACGATGATGAATCAGCCTATTATTATAGATGGTCGTAATCTTTATGACCCCGATGAAATGATTCAAGCTGGATTTCTCTATGAAGGAATCGGCCGTTGCAGCCAGTGTATGCAAGAAACCAGAATTGGCATCGTTCAATAAATGAAGTAGATAAAAATAAACGGATAAAGATGGAATTGAGTCAGATTATGACTAGCAAACACGAAACAGACAACAGAATAAAAACCTCAGATACACCAAAAGACGAGAACGTTCAACCTAGAGTTGTCGTTGCCAAGAAGAATAGCGGACGTCGTATTTTTAGATATCAATGGTGGAAAGGACTGATTGATTTCCTGTCTGCTTTTATCGCTCTAGTAATTCTAACGCCCTTGATGCTTCTGATTGCTATCGCGATAAAGATAGATTCACGCGGTGAGATTATCTACCGTCGGGAGCAGGTGGGAAAAAACGGTCGTAGATTTACGGGCTATAAATTCCGTACCATGAGGGCTGACAACGATGACAGTGAATATAAAGAGTACCTGGTGAAATATATACTGGAAAATGCACCGTACAAGGTAGACCATAACGGTCAGCTGGTATATAAGGTTACCGGTGATCCCAGGGTCACCAGATTCGGCGCTATGCTTCGCAAGACAAATCTGGACGAACTCCCCCAGCTTATTAATATACTTAAGGGTGAAATGTCCATTGTCGGTCCGCGCCCGGATATTCCGTTTGCGGTAAATATGTATGATAAACGGCACCGGCAGAGACTGCTGGTTAAACCAGGTATCACCGGCTTATGGCAGGTGTGTTGTCGTAAAGGCCTCTCTTTCGAAGAAATGGTACGCCTGGATATTGAATATATAAATGGACAATCGCTTTTACGGGATGCCAAGATTTTTATATTAACTATCGGCACCATTCTCAGAGGCGACGGTAGTTAATTGACAAATAAAGGGGGTAGTAAATGATAAATATCGGTGTTGTAGGTTGTGGCTACTGGGGACCAAAACACATAAGGGTCTGCCACGAACTAAGAGATGTAGCACTTACTTCAGTGTGCGACATTGATGAAAACCGACTCCAACCGGTTCAGAGTCAGTATCCGACTGTTCACTCTACTACAGACTACAAAGAATTTCTTAAAACCAACCTGGATGCTGTAATTATAGCCACACCCGTTAATACACATTATCAACTGGCCAAGGAAGCGCTTCTGAGTGACAAACATGTTCTAATAGAGAAGCCAATAACTGCCACCAGCCAGGAAGCGTTGGAGCTTATAAATCTGGCCGACAAGCATAATCTGGTGCTTATGGCAGGACACACTTATGAATATCATCCCGCCGTGGACTTCCTGAGAGAAATGGTCAATAATGGCGACCTGGGAGATATTTATAGCATCGATGCCGCCCGCCTCAATCTCGGCCTGTTCCGGACGGATGTGAACGTTCTCTGGGACCTGGCACCGCATGATATCAGTATTATTTTATCAATACTCAAAGAGAATCCCATCGCGGTGAGCGCCCGTGGTACGCACCACATAGACCCCAATACGTATGATATTGCCTACCTCGAAATTATGTTTCCCAGCGGGGCTATGGGGCATGTCCACGTGAGCTGGCTTCATCCGCGGAAAATCAGACAGACTACTATCGTCGGCAGTAAGAAAATGGCAGTCTACGATGACGTTTCGGAAACGGAAAAAATACATATTTATGATAAAGGAGTGGCTACTCCCAAGGAATACAACGGAAACAGTAACGGAGGTACCAATGGTAAATTCTCCGCCTGGCCACCCAATTATCGCTACGGTGACGTTGTCATACCTTTTGTTTCTAATGCCGAACCTCTTAAGCTTGAAAGCAGTCATTTCGTTAGCTGTATCGTCGAAGGGAAAAAACCAAGGAGCGATGGATGGGTAGGACTTAAAGTCACCAGCATTCTGGAAGCATCCGAAAAGTCTCTGGCAAATGGAGGGCAACGGGTGAAACTGGACCTAGCGGCTATGGCGATTACCTAGAAACCACAGCTGCAAATAAACAAGGAGAAACTAATGAGAGACGAGATGCAGTCCACAAGTGGAATAGAAGTTAACAACCAGATGGTTAGACTCGGGGAGAAATCTGTCATTGATGATGGTGTGGTGTTGGGATATTTACCGGTAAGAGGCGGGCATATCGTTTTAACCATCGGTTCCGGGGCTCGCATACGTCAGGGCACCATTATCTACGGAGGCAGCCGCATAGGATTCAACCTGGAGACTGGTCACTATGTCATTATCAGAGAGGAAAACGACATTGGCGATAACTTTCGCATCTGGAATAACTCCGTTATAGATTACGGCTGTCACATCGCCAATGATGTGAAAATTCATAACAAAGTGTATGTAGCCCAATTTTCTACTATTGAAGATGATGTTTTCCTGGCTCCCGGGGTAACTCTGGCGAATGATCTGCATCCGGGTTGTCCACATTCTCACGAATGCATGCGAGGTCCTTATATCAAGAAAGGCGCCCAGATAGGCATTAATTGTACCATTCTCCCGCGGGTGGTAATCGGGGAGCACGCTGTTATCGGTGCCGGAAGCGTGGTCACCAAAGATATCCCTGACGGCACCGTTGCGTACGGTAATCCTGCCCAGGTGAAAGGTGATATTGATAGTCTCACCTGCAGCACCGGTCTTGGAGATAAGCCTTACAGTCATCTTACACGGAGGGTTTAATGCGTATCCCGTTAGTAGATTTAAAAAATCAGTATCAAAATATTAAAGAAGACGTGCTATCCGAAATAAGCCAGGCTCTGGATAGTATGCAGTTATTTTTAGGTAAGAACGTCCAGGCGCTGGAGTCTGATTTTGCAGGTTATTGCGGCACCGAGTTCGCTATCGGGGTGAGTTCGGGAACCGATGCCCTGCATATAGCGCTTCGCGCCTGCGGGATTGGCCCGGGGGATGAAGTTATCACTGTTTCACATACCTTTATTGCTACCGTTGAAGCCATCATCCTGGCGGGTGCCAAGCCAGTACTCATCGATATCGATCCCGAGACCTACAATATGGACACTTCGCAGGTTGAAAAAGCTATTACAAGTAAAACCAAAGCTATCATCCCGGTACACATATACGGATATCCGGCTGATATGGACCCGATAATCGAGATAGCACGGAATCACGATTTGAAAATTATTGAAGATGCCTGTCAGGCGCACGGGGCTGAATACAAAGGCCGTCGGGTCGGATCATTAGGTGATATCGGCTGCTTTAGTTTCTACTTTACCAAGAATCTTGGAGCCTATGGTGAGGGGGGTATAATCACCACTTCCGATCCTGATATAGCCCGGCGATGCCGGATGCTGCGGGATCACGGGCAGAATGAAAAGTATCATCACGCCTTAATCGGCATCAACGGAAGGCTTGATGAATTGCAGGCGGCTGTACTGAGAATAAAACTACCACACCTCGAAAATTGGATTGAAAAAAGGCGAGTCCTGGCACAGGCTTACAATGAAGGACTACCAGAATCACTGATAAAACCACAAGATATGCCTTGGGCAAAGCATGTATACCATTTGTACGTAGTCAGGACACCGGAGCGAGACCAACTTCGTGAATGGCTTGAAAGCAAAGATGTCGGTGCCGGTATGCATTACCCCATCCCGGTTCATTTACAGGAAGCCTGGCGTGCTTGCGGAGGAGGTGAATTATCCTTACCCGTGACGGAGAAAATAACCAAAGAGATAATATCGTTACCTATGTATCCTGAGTTGACTTTAGAAGAAGCTGGTATTATTTGCTCCTATGTTCGGGAGTTTATTGATTCAAAGCTGGGAATAAAGGCAGAACGATAGCTATTATGAGTTAATGCTGGCCAATGCCAGTATGAAGAATTAAAATTAAAATGATGATATAATATAGAACGAACCAGCTATCTTACAGGGAATATCAGGAGGTAATTGATATTAACACCAAAGATGAACTACCGAAGAACCAGGTAGCTGAGAAAGAGGACCAGGCTACTAAAAAGAAGTTAGCCATGGTTCCTATCCTGAGCCGACGTTCGATTGTAATACTCGTTGTTGGTTTAGTGGTTGGGTTATTGATCGCGTTTGGTTATTGGCTTGTCAGTCCTGCTTTTATTTCTACCGATGACGAAACCGGGGTGGGGGGGGCGGATTCAACCGGCACAGGCACAGGATTGCTGGGATTTTTGGGAATAGAAACCGGCGGTCCCTACCGGAGCACCGTCAGCATTCAAATCGTGAACCCCGGCTCTACTTATTTATCTCTATCTTTCCTACAGCAGTTAGGTGAGTATTACGCTGCTAAAGAAAACACCCTGCCGTTCTATGAATTCCTTAGCCAGGAACTGGAAAAATATCCTCTTGAGACTGCATATACTATTGATGAATTGAGAACAATTATCAAGACGGAATATGATTTAACAAGCGAGCTTCCCTCTATTAAAGTTAGTGCAACCGCTGATACCGAGGAAGAAGCTGCGTTTTTCGCGGAACTGGCTCCCCAAGCTTTCCTTGATTATCTAATTGCCGAAGAAAAAGAGAAGCGAGACAAAGAATATAACAATACCTTAGAGGAATTAGAGACAGTTAAAGAAGCACTTTACGAAGCCCAGCAGGAATTAAATACTCTCAAATCGCCGGATATCCTCGATAACCCAAGTTATATATCACTAAGCGCCAAGGTAAACGCACTGCAGCAAGAATTTGATAGCCAACTAAGTTTGCTAACGCTGGAATATTATGGAGATACGGACATCAAGGATGAGTATGAAAATACCCTGCAGGAAATTGATAATATTGTCGCTGAACTTATTAAAGCCGAACAAGACTTGCGGGCTGCTAGCGGACAGGATTCCAGCAACCTGTCAGACAATGCAAATATATTATTGTTAGAGAGTAAAATCAGAGGTTTGAAGAGCCAGCTGGACCTTCTAATAAGCGGTGATGGAGAAACGATCGGTTTGAGTCAATATATTTCGAATGGTATCAGTTCAGGTACCGCGTATGATAATCTCGTGGCCCAGATAGAAATAACGGCTGAATCCCTTGCCGAGGCTAAACAAGAATATGATGAACTCGTTAATTCATCGGTTCAACAATCCACGGTAATTAGCTTAGAACAACGAATAGCGCAGATAAAGGTAGATACTCTGAGTGCCGAATTGACAGCCTTGCAGGAAAAGCTTGCTACGCTTTACAAGTATATTATCGATCTCAATAACGAAGACGGAAGCGCCGAATCGAGATTTAATACAATCTCACTCGCTCTCAACGATGCTAAAAAAGAACTTGAAACACTTGAAAAACAATTGGGATATGATCGACTTTACGCTGATATGGAGTTAATGATAGCTGAGGATAGAGTCAGTAATTATAACGACAGGATAGCCGACCTGAATGAACAGCTCGGGTCTTTATTAAGCAACAATGTTGAATCATTAGAAACCGGATATCTCGTCGTAGGTAACCCCTCTATTCCCTTTGTCGTGCTCCCGGAACGATCCACGGCAAGTACCACTTTATTAATGGGCGCTATCGCCGGGGTGATTGTCGCCTGGATAGCGATGAACTCCAGGTGGTTTATCAACGTGGTATTTAAATCTGGCTCGGCTAAACCGGAAGATGATGAGGACTAATTACTGTCAATAGTTAAGACTCAAAGCACCAAGCATTAGTGACCTGCTCCCAATAGTAATACCACTCTTTAGGTCGTTGTCACAGCCAGAGAAATCCCTTTTTCCTGTAGTAGCTGATTTTACGTACTTGGTGAATAATAAATAATATCATATTAGTACTTCATTTCCATCTACTCAAGAATTTGCCGGCATTCAGGCACAGGGCTGCTCCGAATACCAGCGGTATCCAGGCTATAGTCCTTAGCCACACGAATCTTTTATCTTCACCACGGTACTTAGCCAGAACGGCGATGGACTGATCTGTTCGACTCATCATCAAGCTGCGAACCAGAGTTAAAGTCTCATATCTGAGCTTACTCCACTTAACCGGTGAACACAGAGTTCTATTATTCATCAAGAGATTGACTAACCTGCGTTTCCATACAGCTGGCTTCAACGCCTCCATAGCTAATACCGGCACCCGAGCTCCGAGAAGCTCCCGAGCCCATTTTAAAGAATAGTAAGTAGTCGGTATTATTCCCCAGGAACCGGCCGACTCTATAATGAGGTCCCAGTTTAAAGTGTCTTGATTTATTTTTAGAAATTCGGTGATGTCGCCCAGATATTTAAGTTGTTGTCCGTCTTGCGCTAGCAGATTATTGGCTACATATAAAAGGGTGTCTTCAGGCGAGAGTACCGTAGCAGCACCCCCTTGAAATTCTTGGATTCGAGCACGGCGCCATATATCAGATTGGGGAACATTGATAAGCTTGGGGTCATTCAAATCCCAGTGGAGTTCGATCATCAGGGGAAATCGGTTTTTTTTATAAAATACACGATGAAAAGGATGTGATACTTCTGCCGGTAGGGCTGATGGCGTATAACCCATTTCTAGGATCAGAGACGCAGCCTCAAGTATATTCTCATCTGACACTAAAATATCTATATCGGTGGTGGTACGTAATATAGGATTGACATAGAGTTGTTCGGCGAGGACGATACCTTTGAGCGTAATCACCTCGATTCCATGCCGGCGGAAAGCGGACAGGACTTTACCGAGTTCGTCAGATAGAAACATGTTGCGATAAATATTATTCTGGTAAATCCGTCCCAGTCTTTCCGAGTAGGGTACGGGTACGTAGCTTTTAAATTCGTCTTGGGCCAGATTATGCGCCAGCAGTGGGGTAACACCGTGATATTCAGCCAGATAAAGTAGATATTCCCAGTCAACAGTGCCCGCCAGAGCCTGAGCCAGCCGCTCCCTGTTTTTTAAATCAACCTCGGCTCTAACGCCGAGAAGCAGGATTTCTCTAGCCGCCCGTTTACCCGCCGGTGATGATTTGGGCTTAGCCACTTTCTCGGGTATGGTTCGATTTTTCGTACCAGCTGTATTAAGCATATTCTTTCACGAATATATAGTTAATATTGTATCAGGCTTCCTTCCATCTTAGCTTTTTTCAGAGCTCTCCTGAAAACGAGGAATGATAAGGGTGTCAGAACGAGGGTAAAACCCAGAAGTATAAATATGTCATACCGGAGTTCGTATATCGATTGACCCTGGAGCATGGCCAGTCTCATAGAATCTAAAGCGTATGTTAGAGGTAAGACCTTGGAGAGCGGTTGCAGCCAGTCGGGCAGCACGGCTACCGGATAGAACACGCCCGCCAGCAGACTGGATGCGCCGTTGAGTATTATCGCCACCGGGTCGCCCTTCTTTACAATGAGCACCAGCGCTGCCGAAAGCACACCGAAGCCGGTGAAACTGGCTATCGACAGAATCATTATCAGCAATGCCCCACCGACATTGGCTCCACCCAGGTCGGCCCCGAAGACAAATGCCCCGACGACCAGATAAAGGGCCACACGAAATATCGTCAGCAGGTATCCCCACAGTGATGAAGAAATAAGGATGGCACTGAGACGGGTGGGACTGAGGAGCATTATTTCCAGGGTACCCATGACCTGGCCCTCGCGGATGCTTGCCGCGAAGCTGGAAAGAGATAGTCCTAAAAACCCGGTGAAAGCCAGCCCGATAAGGACGAAAGAGAAGTAGTTGCCACCATATACCTCCAGCTGCGGGGCTATAGACCCGCCGAAAAGTTCGGATAGGAAATAGAATATAGCCACACTGAAGAAGACACCGCCGATTTGCAACATGAAAGAGAAGCGGTAGCTTATTGCCTGTGAAAAATCACGCTTGATAAAGGCAGCCGCAACAGACATCAGCTATTCTCCTTATCCGTTTCGGTATGCAAGGCGTGCAGGAATATCTCTTCAAGCGGCAGCGGGTCCAGCTGGCAGTCCATTATTTCGGCGCCGCTGTTTACCGCTACTTTCATGATATGGGGTAATACCGCCGCACGATTTGAAATCATCAATTTCAGTTTGACCACACCGTCGCGTCTTTCGGTCAGGTTGCAATCAATTACGCCATCAATAGCCCTGAGTTGCGGCAGGATTGTCTCGGAGTAATTCCCAACCTGTAAAACACACTCCTCCTGAGTTTGAAATACAGAACGTAATTCACTCACCGTCCCCAGAGCCTTGAGATGACCATGGTCCATAATCGCCAGTCGGTCGCAAAGTTGTTCGGCTTCATTCAGGTTATGCGTAGCCAGGACAACCGTTTTTCCCTCACCAGCTATCTTCTCCTTCAGGAAAAGACGTACCGCTTGAGCGCTGACGGGGTCGAGACTCCGGGTAGGCTCATCGACGAATAAGAGACGGGGCTCGCTGAGCAGGCCCCTGGCTATGGCCAGTTTCTGACGCATCCCGGTAGAGTAATTTTGAAATCTGGTATCGCCCTCATCGGCCAGTCCAACGAGGTCCAGCAGTTCGTTGATACGGGCACCGACCTGCTTTTTCGGGATATGATACAGAGAAGCGTAGAACCGAAGGTTCTCGCGACCGGTAATACGCCAGAAAAAGCTCCTCTCCTCGGCGCTGACCAGTCCCACCGTTTCTTTTACCGATTGTTCTTCCTTGATGATATCATGTCCGAAGACCTGCGCCGTACCCGAGTTAGGTAGTACCAGGCAGCAGAGCATTTTTATCAGGGTGGTCTTGCCAGCGCCATTGGGTCCGAGCATACCGAAAAACTCCCCCTCCTTAATCTCCAGGCTGACGTCTTTCACCGCCTCGACCCATTCCCTGTGTCTGAAAGGCAGCAAATCGCGGTACCCGGAAGTACGGGGAAACCTTTTGGTAATATTGGTGATGCTGACAGCGGTACTCATACCACCCGCTTTCGTCCGATAATCCACTGAATCCTGCCCAGGGTTTGCCTTAGAGTTATTTGTAGCGGGACGCGATACCGGACCAGTAGCGTGATAAGTCGCGTGTTCAGGTAATTCAGTTTACCCGATAATTTCAGCGCTTTACCGTTCCTTTCTATCTGAATCACCCTCCCGAAGACCTGCTCTACAGTTACCGGCTCATCGGATTGACGCATACTATCGCCGTTGGTTAAAAATGAGCCTGAGCCGTTTCTCTTGATAAACCGGTGCACTATAAAGGTGCCTGATGGCAAACAATAGAAGGCAATATCACCCGGATTAAGCTTGTCGGCATTTACCACCTCAATCAGAAGAATATCTCCGTGTTTGATAAAGGGGTACATACTCTGGCCACGGCATTTAACCCGTAAGGGAAGACCCACAGATAGTTCTTCTTTGGGAACGTCATCCGGAGAGATAGAGATTTTTTCGATAATCTTATCACTACCACAATATGCGTTTATTGGCATGATTAAAGCCGTACCCCGCTTATCTATGAATTGGAAATATACTAATATACTAGTTATTTTATGTAAGATGCAAGTCACAATTGTGTAAGAATTTGGTAAAAATTACACGTATTTACGTGTAAAATCGTTTAGCATGTGAGTGACTCTTAACGGGAATGACCTTGTTACCGGTTTGATGAAATGATACAATTCACATTATTGGTTAAGCATACCGCTAGTTTCAAGAGGCTTTCGTGGGACTTATCCGAGCTTTAGTTCTGGGTATTGTACAGGGTCTGACTGAATTCCTGCCGATAAGTAGCTCCGGTCATCTGGTATTATTGCCGGCGGCTCTGGGGTGGGACTCCCCGACTCTGGTATTCGACGCTACCGTACACCTTGCCACGCTGATAGCCGTGATAGCGGTCTTCTGGCGTGACGTGGGTGTTCTAATCGTCGCCTGGTGGAAAGGTGTGTGGGGTGGTCAGCCTCTAAAAACAGTTGAATCCAGAATCGCCTGGTGGATAATAGTAGGCACGATACCCGGTATTTTAGCGGGAGTGTTTCTGGAGGGTACATTCGAGTCCTTATTCTCCGAGCCGCGAGCCGTCGGCGGCTTTCTTCTGGCTACTGCCTTGCTGCTTGTTTTAGCCGATATTCTGGGTAAGCGTCAGCGAGGTTTTACGGATATTACCTGGTGGAATGGACTTCTCATCGGCATAGGTCAGGCGGCTTCTATTTCCCCCGGGCTTTCCCGGAGCGGTACCACTATATCCGTGGGAATGTATTGCGGACTAACTAGGGAAGCGGCGGCACGTTTCTCTTTCATACTGGCAATACCCATTATTCTCGGCGCCGGATTGGTCAATCTGGTTGAACTGGTTCAACATGGCGATATATCTGCCGAAGCCCCCGCCCTGGTTATAGGATTTCTCGCTGCCGCTGTTTCCGGATATGCGGCTATTAGATTCCTCTTGGCTTACCTGCGCAAACGGCCTTTATTCCCCTTTGCCATATATTGCGTGCTGGTAGGTATTCTGGCGATAACCTTACTCTAAAAAGCGATATAATACCCGGTGGTAGGGGTTGACGTGAAGCCTGAAATGGAATGCAAAATAGGTAGCTTATCGGCGATCCCTGTCGTCTCTTCGTCTTTCGCTCAGTCTTCTTATCTGCATGGTAAGCACGAAAACGGCAAACAGGGTTATGATTAATGAGGCACTAATCTCTATCCAGAGAATGAGAGGGTCTCTTTCTATAAAGTAAACCGCCCCGTAAGCGGCGATGACAATCATGTGAATGAGCCAGGCAATAGCCAGTGCTATTAGCAGCATTTGACTTATCAGGACAACCGAAGTAAATTTCAGTCGTCGCCGCATTGATAGTGGCTTGTTATCAGTTTTCCGGAACCACTTTAACATTAATTACCTGTTACTCGACATATCCTCGAAGCATCTCACGTCGGCGATAGATAACTATTGCTAATACGGTTAATAGTACAATCAAGGTTCCGCCGATAATGATTCCGAGAGACCCCCAGCTTATTCCTTTTGTTAGTGACTCCTCGATAAGGGTAAACTTCTCAAATTGTATGCTGTGAACGACTCCGTTTGGCCCCTGGAGCTCCGCTTCGAAGATATAGGTCCCCATACTCCAGCCTTCTGAAGGCACATAACTGAGATAGCCTGAATCCTGGTCGGCTTCTACCTGGTTCAGCGTTATCAACGGTATCTCTTCCCAGAGTTCACCGTCGCGGAATACTTTTAGAACTAACATGGCTCCCGCGTCGAGATTCTCGGAGTTCTTTATCTGGTAGTCTATCCTGGTAGACTCTATCTTACTTGTTCCGGGATTATAAGTCGGGGTTATGTCAAAACGACTGATTTCAGGCTTTGGCATCGTTATGATTTCAACATCAACATTTTCGGTGGATTTTACCGTAAAAAAGACAACCTTCTCACCAATGCTTATAGCGTGTTCTCCTTCAGTCTCCGGGGTAATGGTGAAGATGATGATTTCACTATCACCCCCGGCAATGTCGACATATTTACTGTCTACGAACTCATTGTCCATTTTCAGAATAGCCTCGTAAACACCAGGCAGGTCTCCGATATTGCTTAGCAGAGTACTAATCTCGACTCTTTCACCGAGATAAATTACTGACGGGGTGATAGTGATATTACTGGTTATGAATTCTGCCGGAGCTTCGTATGTTTCTGCGGTGAATGTCTTCTCGACAACGCCTATGCTTATCCTATGTATTCCGGCAATATCGGGTACGGTGCTGAAAATTACTGTACCGATATCACCGCCATCGAGTGTTATAAGTTCCGTAGCATACACTTCGTCATCCAGCATCAGACAGACTTCATAGTCCCCGGTCAGGTCTCCGGTATTAACAACCGTAGCCTGTATATCAACATTACTACCACAGGTGACGATATCTGGATATGTAGAGATATCGGCTATCTCAAAGCTTGCCGGGTGGGTATAAGCAAGCAAAGCGTACGTAGAGAAATGTTCTAAATTAGCTGAAACTGTATTATCCGCCTGATTGGTACTGGAGGGAATTGCCTGCCACTCTCCGGTAATCCGATCGAAAGTACCTATTATCAGGTTCTTCTCGGCCACGCCATAAGGGACCTGGTTATCGGAATAACTCATAATAAGATTGACAGTTGGCTCAAATTTAGCCCCATCAGGAGCGATATCGTATACCGAACCCACGATTACCGCATCATCAGGTGGCGGTGGTACGCTCCCTATCATTTTTTCAATTACAATATTTATCAATCGTACTCCCATGCTATTCGTGCCGACAGTTTCTTTAGGGATGTTGATTTTAACACTATTATCGGATGATTGGGCAATAACCTCTATATTGAATTTCCCGGATGAAGTAACGAAGTTAAAAACACTGGTTATTTCTACATTATCATCATCATCATTACCACTATCGCTGCTGCCTCCACCGCCACCAGCGCTAGTAATATTTATAGTGACTACAACACTATTTGAGTTTACCTCTCCATCATTAGCCCGGTAAGAAAAAGAGTCCGGCCCCGTATAGCCTGGGTCAGGAGTATAGTTGAATGAACCGTTAGGATTGAGTGTGAGACTACCGTGGCTGACACCGCTAATAGGAATTACTGTTAACGAATCTCCGTCTACATCATTATCATTACCGAGAATACCGGGTGCAGGAACGCTCAGGGTGGTATCGGGTTCGTTGCTATAATAATCACTTACCCCTACCGGGGGTTGATTCTCACCTTCGCTCCGGATGGTGAAGTTGTAAGATTCCTGGTTCATGACATTAGGCGTTGCTTTAAGGTCGCGCGCGTTTATCATGACATCAACAACCTGCTCGTAGTCGAAGTCGACGGGAGGATTATAACTCAGCGTATAATCATATTTATTACCGGTGATCGTGGGGGATACTGTCGAACCTTCCACGCGCATTACTATAGAGCTCTGGTCGACACCGGTCCCGGTATCTCTAATATGAACCACGATATTCGTATTGGGTGCTGCAGTAGTGCTGTATTTTTGTGGATTGTGTCCGGAGGTATAGGGTGGTGTATTATCTTCAGCAGGTACTCCGGTGTACTCATACGCACCTATATCCGGTCCGCCACCGCTGTAAGGCCAGGGGGAATTGGCATCATTGAACCCCTGGAGGGCTACACCAGCATTTACACATGGAGAGTCGGCTCTTAACTGGAAATTACCACTAGCTGCGTTGGCAAACCCGGCATCGGCGGTTGAAACGCCGTGCATTTCCTGTCCGGTTTTCGATTGTAGAATTGCAAGGGTATTAGCTCCATCAGCACCATATTTAACGAAATAATTGTTATCAGGAACATCAGTAGACCACAAGAAGTCGTAGTCAAAGTCGCATGGGACATTTATGCTATTCTTTAACTCTATCACATACCTTCCACAGTACACGATATTGTTTCTGGAGACTATGTTGCCAATATCATCATTAGTTTGTGTAATTCCGTTATTAGCATCCACCATGTAGTAAGTATTATGGTAGTAATAAAGTCTGCCGTAACCAGTGGTTTGTTTGCCTGTCTTGGTGGCTTTGGAGTCTAAACGTCCAGAGGCATTCCAGACTACATTTCTGAATACATAAGCGGGGCCTTCCAGCACGGGGCAGGTTGCGATACCTATATCACAATCCTCTATGTAGTTATTCCAGATTCGTGTGTTCTTATCGCCGCCTTCAATTTGGAGCCCGTCGTCAGCCGCCCGGTAAATCTTGTTACCGTAAAAGTCGCAGCTTTCAAGGTAGTCTTCCGCGCTGTCCACATCTTCAGGATATGTACTGACGCCGTCCCAGAGCTGATAACCGGCGGAGCTAATAGTGTTATTTCTTATAACAATTCCGTACTGTGCCTTGACCAGACCAACACCGCTACTTAGACCCTCACCCCCTGTAGTCCAGTCGAAGGAGCAGTTCTGGACGAGGTGATTATAGCAAACAATATTATCCCTTTCGGGTGTTGGAACCTCTAGAGATTTACCCTTAAAACTAACCGCCCCATATAGATTGGTATAGCCATCACCATGAGCTATGCCATATTCAGTATGGTTATTATGAAATGTGCAATTTTCTATGATGCTGTCGTGGGATACGGATAGATAAATCGCGGGGTAGAGACTGTCTCTGAAGTTCAGGCCTTTGAACCGGATATAATTTTTTTGAAGCCCGTAGAAAAGAATTCCGATTGTCCCATTACCGGTTATGATAACATTCTCGTTATTGTACGGCATGAATGTAATCCAGCCGGTAGAAGTGCCTGAAACCGAAAGCTCCACCTCCTCGGAATAAGTTCCTCCCCTGATAAGAATTGTAGAACCCGGAGAGGAAACATCAGATGCCTTTTGTATCGTCCGGTAGGGACTGCCGATTGAGCCGTTCCCCGTCGTGTCATTGCCATTTGTAGCTACATAAATATAATTGGTACCAATCGGGGGGTTATCATTCCTTGTTGCGGTGGTTGTGGAAACGGAACCACCGCCGCCGTTAGCATCAATAAGAGTAACCCTGATTTCATACTGGGTATTAGCCGTAATCCAGAAGATATTTCCCCGGTACTGGCGTTCGGCCCGGTCGACATACATCTCGGGAGCCGTCTTCCAGGTTCCGCCTGATGGCCGGTATTCCAGGACAGCGCTGTTATTCTGGTTGTTGTCTCCGGAATAGTTAACGGTGACCCCGATACATTCGAAGGTAGGAATCGCGGAAATGCTGCCCGGCGTTGTCCCGTCACCGGCGGCTGCGAGCACTGCGGGGGTAAACTCTATTGAGAATACTATGACCATAATCAGGATTATTATAGAAATACGGTGAAGCCTGAACTTGGACGTCATAAATCCACCTCTTGGTTTGATAACTCCGTCAATCTCAATTTCATAATATATTAATCCGTCTCAATGAGTCAATAGTAAATTAGTAATGAATTTAGGTGTGACTGACCTTTCCTTCCAAAACAGTAGCACGCTGAATTAGAGTCAAAGTATCGAGTAGGACTCATCATGACTGTTAAGAAGTACACCAAAGGAGTATTCTGAAATAACGGCTGGACTCTAGACAATGATGCGGCTAATGATGGGGTAAGGTCATGATTATTAGTATATGTGATAAAATATTTTTAAAAATTCTCCACTTTTCCTTTTATAACTCGCGAACAAATCCCATCAGTTCCTCGGTTATTATTAATATGCAATATGCCATATTTTAAAACCAAGATAGAATAGATATAATAACATCTTCTTGTGTTTTTTGATTACACCCGAAAATGCTCCCGATACCCGCTGCCGACTTTTAAAGCGGCGACGCGGTTATAACCTAATTCTTACAATTAACAAACCAAAATCTAATGTTTAATGCGTAAGATATTTATAATTGGATCCTGATTGAAGATAAAAATGTTGATAGATGAGTCTGGTGCCATAAAAATGGGCGATCTTATCACAGGAATAGATACAGGTGATGTATCAATAGAGGAAGTAAATGATACCGATACTTTCCGATCATTGAAAGATTCCTGGAATGAACTATTACAGCAATGCCCTGATAATGATATCTTTCTTACATGGGAATGGCTGTTCCACTGGTGGAAACACTATGGTGGCGATAAAAAGTTAAGGATCTTGTTAATCAAAGAAAGAGACAAAATTCTTGGTATTGCGCCCTTCATGCAATCGAGATATCGTATCGGCTGGTTCAGTGTTAACGTGCTGGAGAATATATGTTCCGAAAATTGCGACTACAGCGGTATCATTCTTACCGAAAAAAAACATGAGTCTATAGCCCTGCTCATGGATTATCTGGCAAGAATAATAAAAGATGAAAAATTAATCATAAGAATATACCACATTCCGGAAAACAGCGTTTTTCTTTCTATATTGCGTGAACAATATCCATCGCATTCAGATTCTCTTTTCCTGAATGAAAAGATTATAAGTTTCTGTCCCTATATCGAGCTTCCGGCGACCTTTGAGGAATACTTTAATGCCCTCAGTAAAAAGAAGCGCGCCAATGTAAGGCGCGCCAGGCGATCCCTGGAGCAAGACCATGTGGTCGAATTTAGAAATTATTCAGAAGATGACGATTTAAGGAGCCAACTCCAAGTTCTCTTTGAGTTTCATCAAAAGAGATGGCAGGAGAAAAATATTATCAGTAAATTTACAACGTCGGAAGCACGAGGCTTCTACATGGATGTATCTCAGGCTTTCATTAAAAATAAATGGTTGAATTTTTCTTTCCTCAACGTAGACGGGAAAACAGTCTCAGCAGAATGGGGATTTGATTACAATAAAGAGTCCTACTATATGTCAGGTGCCTTTGACCTTCACTATTCAGGCTACAGCTTGGGGACTCTGCACCTGATGAAATTGGTAGAGAATGCAATCCAAAATGGCCAGAGAAAATTCGATTTTCTAAAAGGAGATCAAGCCTACAAGTCTCGCTGGGCAACCAGTAAAACAGCTAACATCAGGATAACCATAGCTAAAAGTGGACTTGTGGGCAGGTACCGGGCCAAATTATTTCAGATGCTGATAAAATATCGCAATGTAAAAGAGCGCGGCTTCGGCGAAAATATTACCCTGCTTTTTAGGAAGCTGCGCTACCGAGGAAAGCCAAGCGACGATTAAAGATTTGATTCCTTAGAACGCGAACCTGTTCCTCAGTTTTTCGCCGAGTTTCCTGCCTTTGATATATAACCCGTTAAATTTTCTGAGCAAGGCAGTTTGAAGGCTTTGAGCCTTTACCTCTCCATACCTTTCATAGAAAACGATATCTCCAAGGGGTTTCCTCGCAAAGACTTTGTCCTTTACCTCAGCTCGATATCCTAACGGTGTATAAGCAATAACTCTGATTTCATCGGGGACTCCCAGAGCTTCCTTCACCTGCTTCTCGTCGAAAGCTCCTATCCAGCAGGTCCCCAGCCCCAAGTCAGTGGCGGCCAGTATCAGGTGTTCCAGGGAAATCCCGATGTCCAGCATATAGGTGTCCGTGCCGGGCTTGCGGCCGGATTCTTCAGGGTTGATACACGCTACGATGATGATCGGCGCCTCGCTGAGCCATTTATTTTCTTCCCCGGCAAGCTTTGCTTTAATGTCCTGGTCTGTGACGATAATGTACTGCCAGCATTGACGATTTTTAGGTGAGGGCGCCAGCCGGGCCGCTTCCAGAACGGTTTTCAGGTACTCATCGGGTACCGGAACAGATTTATATTTTCTGATACTACGCCTTTTTTTTACTACTTCCATGAATTCCATAACAATCTCCTCCAGGTTTTGCTCGGAAGCCGGACTTGCGCCTCCGACAAATTGCCGCGCTCAACCGATGTGCCGGTACAGGAACGAGCCAGCTGCCATGCAAACCCACTTGGGCATTACATACGAGAATAACCGCATTGCCCGATATTTTACGCTGCTCTCGGTAACGTTGAAAAAGCCCCTTTTAACCGGAAAATAATAGTAAGGTGATGGAATCGCTTTTGCTCCCCACCTGCTTTTAAAGGTGCGGAGTCCTTCGTCTTCCGGTGAGCAACGCCCGAAATCAAAGTATTTATAATTATGGGCACAGGCATATTTGATTG
Source organism: uncultured Dehalococcoidaceae bacterium (assembly GCA_964503235.1). Classification (GTDB taxonomy): domain Bacteria; phylum Chloroflexota; class Dehalococcoidia; order Dehalococcoidales; family RBG-16-60-22; genus W425. Next base: position 37,063 of record CAZCZJ010000003.1, read on the forward strand.
CCTCCCAGATTATCAGGTGGTTGGGACGTTTCTTAAGGTATTTCTCGTCGGAAGCATTGTATTTATAATAAATGGTATCACCGTGGCCGAGAAAGACGACCCCGGCCACGGTCTTGCCTTCACATTCAGCTATCCCCACGAAACCTTGGTTCTGCGAGATGACATTACGGAAAATACTTTTAAAGAAATTGCGCGGTTGCGGGAATACCCCGAGTTTCTTGCGCGTCGCCACATGCAACTTGTAAAAAAGTTCTATATCTGCTTCGCTACTCGTCAGGCGAACGGTAACGTCGCGTTTCTCAGCCTGGTGGATACATCTTCGGACACTGTGGTGAAACCTGGCGCTTAATGCCTTTAGGTCCGGCTCCAGTTCCAGCAGGTATCTGGTATAGTAGTCATAACTTATCAGTTTAAGCTTGGCTTCGGGAGATTCATTTTGCCATCCCCTGATTTCTACGTAAGAAGGGGCACCCTTACCCGTGTTAAGCTCGTTCTTGGTTTTGTTCAGTAGCAATTCAATATCCGCTTTGTCCCCGCCCAGGGGCCAGCAATAGTCAGAGAAGGGAAGGCAGACCAGCCTTCTCCCTGTGAATTTACACCGGATAAAGTAAAAGGGTATCGCCGCTCTCATCTGACCATCCTCATTCTCGGTGATGTGGTATCGCGGCGAATAGTCATAAGTTTCTTTAATCACCCGGGCCCAGGCGGAAGTATGAAAAACTGTGCTGTTTTCCTGACCGGTAACGAACTCGTCCCACATACTATCGGTTGTTGGATCGATAATCCTGACCGGGGTAGTCCTTTCGTCTTGGATAGGCTGAATCTGGCTGTACTTCCTGAAGGAAAGGAGGCTCCGTATCTTCTTTAGGAGTCTGCTATTTAATACTCCTGTCCTTTTCCAGAATCTAAGAAACAGGATGAATTCCACAATAAAGGGCAAAGGGTCATCGAGCGACGCAACCGCAAATTGTTTTTTCCCTTTAAGAGAATTCAGATATTTGCTCAAGCTCATCTTCCCTTTTAGAAGCTCGATAGCCACGGTAGGAATATCCGTTATCAGGCGAATCCACTTAACTCCAACGCTATAACCATCCTGCTTCACCTTTTCTCCCAGAGTATCCAGATATGAAAGATAAGGCAGGTCTACCCCGGCGCCGATGGCTATGCTATGCCAACCCCAGGGCCTGGGATTTATTTCAATCAACTTGAATTGCCCATCTCTTGAATCCAGCATGAATTCGACTTCGGATAGGCCGGAGTATCCCATTGCAGTAAGAATTTTCTTACTTGTTTCTACCAGCTGAGGTAAATATACGGTCTGAGCGTAAGTGGTAGCATGGCCGAAATCCATGGGATGCTGTCTTGGACGCCGCACAGCTACATGAGCCAATAGCTTCCCGTCGCTGCATAAAGAACCGACCGAGAACAGGCCTTCGGTTCTCCCGGGTATTAATTCCTGTACCATGAGTGTTTGCGAAGGGTTGATTTCCGGAACCATTCTCGTATATTCGTCAATGAGCTGTTTTTTATTTTCAACACGAATCGCCTTTTTCTGAGTCCTACTATAGAAAGGCTCTTTTATCGATGGTTTGAGAATGGCCGGAAATCTCACTTCCAGCTCTCTCACTTCCTCGATACTGCGTGGATAACATGTGGCGGGTATGGCAATACCCACCTTCTCCGCCAGCTGGTAGGTCAGCATCTTATCATAAGCATATTTGACTATGTCCCATTCCGGAGTTGTCACCCTGTAATATTCTTCCAGTTGTTGCTTGTGTTGAGATAGGAAACAAACTGTTTCATCATCGTTGGGATATATTATCCATCCGTTAAGATTGTCTCTTATGGCTAGGTCAAGCAGGAACTTCAGGAAAATTGAATCTTCATTTACATAGGGACATTTTAGAAATTTCGTTTTATATCTTGAAAACCGGGCGATACACTGCCTGTTACTAAGCACATAGACCGGGACACCCCGTTCACCAAGGCTCCTCACGATGCCGAGAGCTTGAAAAGTGCCTCCAATAATAACCGCCCCTACTTTTTCTTTCTGGTTGTCAGACATAGTTGACTTCTTTTTATTCAAATGGCTTTCTTTCATATTCTTCTTCACCGTATGATTCAATATCGCCATTCGTTATACATCCCCTCGGTTGTACACTCGTTAATTCGGGACGTCGTAAACCTCACTTCGGTCGCTTTTATCCTGGTGGTATTTCCTGAACGTAAAGAATAATAATTTAAATCCCGGTGCATATCCAAACCGCTTAAATCCTGTCCTTTCGGCTCCTTTTATGGAGGCTATGTTGTCTTCTTCAATATAGCCTATTACCCATTTATAGCCCCGCTCCTTGCAGATTCGCAAGCGGTCAATAATGATTGAAGGATGGAGTCGGTTACCCCGGAACTTCTCAAAAGTATAAGCTCCTGCCAGAATAACCTCATCTTCCCGGAGAGTGTGGAACCATTTTCTAAACCCACCCTCTACTTTTTTATCATCCGTTGGGAATATAGTAAACGCTATGGTACATATCTCATTGGTATCCACCGTCCTGGCAACATAGCAGTTTTGGTAGCCGTCTTCGAACATCCACTTACGAAATAGTACCTTTTCAACCATCTTCTTGCTTTCCGCTTTGGCTTTCTCCATTACCTCTTCCATGTCTTCTTTGGTGGCCAGCTTAAGAGTATATTTAATATTGGCTTCGATTTTTGGCAGTTCGAACTGCTCCAGATTCAAGGATAGACCAATCTGGTTAGACCGGCTGTATATATGCTGTTTCAACTTCTTCAGAAAAACTCTGAGGCCAGCGATTTTTAATAGCATGACTCCGTAGTACATCAAGCCCAGGATTCTCTTTAATATTGCTTTTATTTTTTTCATCTTGGATGCATCCGTCAGCTCTTGAATTTGCTCTCCAGAATCCTCATTATAAAATCCGTTATTGTTATGGAGTCGATATCTCCGGTTATGGATAACGCGCTTCTGGCCCCATCAGGCCAACGCCAGTACCTGAGCAAACAGGCATTCGATTGTTCGATTTTTTTTGAAAGAGCCTTTTCATCAGCCTGGTTGAACTTCTTTAAATCATCGAGATATATCCCGCACTCTTCCGGTTTTTTATTGAATTCTACAATATATCCTTCGCTCTGTAAAAACTTGACGGCTGTAGTAGAAGACCCTGCTGCTATGCCGATAACAGGTCGCACTGGACTTTCCAGGGAAAAATCTCTATCCCTGATGTACAGATAACTATCTAACCACCGGTCTGCAGATACGTTTACTTTACCGTTTTTTAATAATATTGTGGCTCGCTCGGAGCACTCCGCTTTTACTCCGTATCTGCCGTCACTCCGGTGTTCAATTTTGAAAGTGAACTTGTCTCTCTCCCGCCACCACTCGGCGATCTCTCTTAAAGTGGCTATCCAGACCGGCGGATTTAATTCTCTGGCCTTTCGGAGTATTTTCACCAAACCGTTTTCACAGTGTATAATCCTTTCAGGATGTAACGAGAAATTAAACAGCTCACCGCTGTCATATATCCGCTGCATGATTTCCACCCAGATATCACTGATTTTTTCCGAGTCGGTAATACCCATTCGTTCCACCAGTACTTCATCGTCTGGAATAGAAACCGGAATTTCTATCAACCCGTCTTCGAATCTAGGCAAAGATAAATACTTTTCGGCATCCAGCGGCTGGTAAAACTCCTTCAGGAGACTGAGGTTGTCCTTAACATACGTCGAGTAACTGTCGATATCGTTTACCGGCCACCACAAGGCGCGGCTGCTATCGTACAGGAAACCCAGGTCACTCAATATCGGCGTCGTGTGTTCATTGGTCCGCAGAAAGGGAGCGCGAAAACCGACGAAAGGAACCTGGCATCGATTGAAGGTATGCATCGCTCTCTCAAAGTGATGGCCCATTTTTTCGTTATCGACTACCTTATAGTCGATGTGTACGTATCCGTGTACCGCGAACTCGACTCCCCGATAGCTTAATTCCTTGATGTATCCCGGGTGTCTTGCCAGCACCACTGCGGTAAGGGCAAATGTCGGGATACAGCCGGCGCTATGCGTTACATCGAAATATCTTTTAAGACAGCGTTCAAACTTCTTCGAGGAAATGCCGAAGCGGCACGCTACCGTAATAATCCTCGATATTAAATTTCTGAGTCCCCTTGATTTTGATAAAAAGCTTAATTTCATCTCGGCCGCGGCATCACCACCAAGTCAGCAAAAAGCTGGAGTTCGGCTCTCTGAGAGCCAATATTCCCTATACTAACTCTTGTGCCATTACCTCCTTAAATATTCACGCTTTGTTGCTCAGTCGTCCCACTGCCGCCTCAATACTTTCATTTATTTTTTCCGCCAATAGCGGTACAAAAGGCTCGGCGAGCATCTGCCTGGGATAAACCGGCAGTTTATAAAGCTCAATCCCCAAGGGGGCTATTTCACCCCAGTTCACTTCCGGCAGAGTATTTTCTTTGTATTCCTTAGCCGGAACAATATTTACAATCGGCCAGGGATAGGCATCTTTCGGCACGTATTCATTGGCTGCCCTGTTGTTAGTTTCTTCTAACAAATAGAGCAAAGAATGGTACCCGTTATCTTTACGAAACTCGAACCCGCTTGATTTTACCGTCTCAATTAGCAACGCTAGCCTCTCTTTAATAAGGTCCATCCTCCGTTTCATGAAATTTTTTTCTCCGGATAGTAATCTTCCCCGGTTAAAATTGATTTTCTGAAGATAGTAATAAATCTTATCAAGTATCGACCGGTCTGGCATATTACCCCAATTGTAGGTCTCCATAAAAATCAACATAGCCACTTCCTGCCCCCGGGCACGCAATCGCTGAGCCATCTCCAGCGCCACCGTACCGCCCATGCAAAAGCCACCCAGCAAATACGGGCCGGCGGGTTGAACAGCCAGAATCTCCTGCAGGTACTGCTCCGCCATGTCCTCAATACGGGTGTGAAAAGGCTGTTCTCTATCCAGCCCGCGTGATTGCAGCCCATACACCGCCTGTTCCGGCTTTAAGTACCGCAGCAGGTCAGAATAGATTAAAATATTACCTCCGCCGGCGTGCGCGAGATAAAGAGGCAATCCGGAATCTCCAGGCTTCATCTCTACCAGGCATTGCCAGGAATCCGCGCCCCCACTGTCGCGGATAAGCTTGGCCAGTGTATCAATCGTAGGTGCTTTATAGAGAGTGGCTATGGGGAAATTTTTCTGGAATATCCTCTCGATTTTGCTGAACAGTTGAACGGCTATCAGGGAGTTGCCGCCCAGATCAAAAAAGTTATCGGTGTTGCTCACATGCCTGACGCCGAGTACATTCTGCCATATCGCGGCGAGAGTCTCTTCTACACTTGTCTCGTGATTTTCAAAAACATTCGCTGGCGGCTTATTCCTCGATTCCTGCACTGGCCGAATCGCTTCATCCCCCTCATTTATCGAAACGGCTTCGCCGGAGGCTATTTCAGGTATCTGTTGGCCGGTGTCAACCCAGTAGCGCTGGCGTTCGAAGGGATAGGTCGGCAAAGATACGCGATGCCGGAGCTCGTCTTGGTAAAAACCGTACCAGTCCACTTCAAGTCCGGCCATCCAGAGCTGCCCGAGCGTGTTCAGGATATAAGCCATATCTGAGGTTGCCTCTTTCGGGTGATGCGTCGAGGCGAGTATAACGCTTTCCGGTGTTGCCGCCGGATGCTGCCTGGCCAGTGTGCTGAAGGTGTTACCCGGCCCGACCTCAAGAATAACCCTGTCCGGTTCTTTTAATAATTCCTGCAGGCAATCGGAAAACCGTACCGTCTGCCGCAGTTGCCTGCCCCAGTACTCCGGATTGGTGGCCTCCTCCGAGGTAATCCAGGTGCCGGTAACGTTGGAAAGGAATGGAATCTGCGGCGCATTCAGTTTGACCTGCCCTACCTCTTCGACAAGGGCACTCACTACGGGTTCCATCATTCCGGAATGAAAAGCATGAGAAGTGTGTACGTGACGGCAGGTTACCTCTTTATCGGCTAGCTGCTTTTCCAGTGCGCCAACAGCCTCTTTTTCTCCGGAAACAACGCAAAGCGAAGGCCCGTTGATAACCGCCAGCGATAGCCTTTCATCAAGTAACTGTCGCACCTCTTTTTCGGGGAGAAACACGGCCAGCATCGAGCCTGCAGGCATTCCCTGCATCAACCGGCCCCGGGCAGCCACCAGTGCCAGGGCGTCCTCGAGAGAAAACACCCCCGCCAGGCAGGCGGCAACATATTCCCCGATACTGTGCCCTACCATCGCCGCCGGGTGCACACCCCAGGATTTCCATAGCTGCGCCAGGGCGTATTCGATGGTGAACAGCGCCGGCTGGTTCATGGATGTCTGCATCAGCTTTTGCGTCGCGTCGGCGGTAACCGGTCCCTCCGGATACATTATGTCACGTAAGTCCAGTTTAAGGTGGGGTCGGAGAATCTCCGAGCAGCGGTCTATCTGCTCCCGAAAAACCGGCTCGGTATCATAGAGTTCCCGCCCCATGCCGACATACTGGGAGCCCTGCCCTGAGAATATGAACGCCACGTCGCGTTTACCTTTATCTCCGGTGGAATCCAGCACCCGTTTCTTATCAACCATCCTCAGGGTTTCTATAGCATCGTCGATATCCTGACAGACCAGCATACGCCGGTGATTAAACTGTTTCCGCCCGATCTGGAGCGTATAGGCGATATCGGCGAGGTTAGCTCCCCCGTGATTCCTCAGGTATTCCTCCAGGTTTACCGTCGCAGTCTCCAGAGCCGTGGCCGTCCGGGCTGAGAGGAGTAATAACTGCCAGCCCCGCGACTTTCCTGAATCATCTACTCTGGGAGCTTCTTCCAGGATGACATGGGCGTTGGTACCACCAACACCGAAAGAACTCACCCCCGCCCGGCGCGGTATGCTGTCGGGTTGCCACTCCGCTAATGCCGTATTGACGTAGAAAGGACTGCTCGCAAAATCAATATCATGATTTGACTCTTTATAGTTTATATTGGGAACCAGCATTTTCTTATGGAGCATCATGGCGGTCTTTATCAGCCCCACTATACCGGCGGCGGCGTCCAAGTGCCCGATGTTAGCCTTGATAGAGCCGATTGCGCAGGATTTTTCCACGGTAGCCCGGTTATGAAATGCCTGTGTCAGTGCCGCGATCTCAACGGTATCCCCCAGATATGTCCCGGTACCGTGGGTTTCAATATAGGAAATGGTTTCCGGCTTGACATCTGCATTGGCCAGAGCCATGGCGATAACTTCGGCCTGACCATCGACACTGGGAGCGGTAAAACTGACCTTGTTAGCGCCGTCATTATTCATGGCGAGCCCTTTTATAACGGCGTAAATCTGGTCTCCGTCTCTTAGCGCATCCTCAAGGCGTTTCAGCAAAACGACTGCGGCACCATTACTGAAGACGGTACCACTAGCCTGCGAATCGAAGGGCCGGCAATGGCCGTCGGAAGATACTATCTCACCTTCCTGATATAGATAACCACTGTTCTGCGGACAGTTGACAAAGCTGCCGCCAGCTAACGCCATGTCACACTGGTAGCTCATCAGGCTGTCAAAGCTCTGGCAGACAGCTACCAGCGACAATGAACAGCCGGTATAAAGACTCACGCTCGGGCCCCTGAGATTTAATTTATACGAGACACGTGTGGCTAAATAGTCAGGGGCATTTGCCAGATTAGTCTGGTGTTCACCGAAAGTCTTGATCAGATTTCGGTTACAGGCTATGATATTGGAGAAATAGGTATTGTATCCCGTACCGCCATAGACAGCAATCAACCCTTTATAAGTATCGGGATTATAACCCGCGTCTTCAAGGACTTCCCAGGCGCACTCAAGAAAGAGACGCTGCTGTGGGTCAATTAGTGAAGCTTCTCGGGGGCTGATGCGAAAGAAGCCGGCATCGAATTTATCGACATCATTAATCATCCCCCTGGCCCTGACATAGTTAGGGCTGTTTCTTAATTCTTCACTTATGCTCGCGTCCAGGTCATTATCACCCATAAAAGTGATGGACTCGACGCCCTCGCACAGGTTACGCCATAGCTTTTCGGTATCAGGCGCGCCGGGGAATCTCCCCGCCATACCGATGATAGCGACTCCAGATAAATTAGGATTACCCATAGAATCGGTCATGTATCAACTTCCCTTAGATGATAGCCTCTGGCGTGAAAAGGATTTTCTTCTTCGTTGCGCCCGCTCCTGGATATTATGAAAAGACGGCTGGCTGCCCCGGTTCTGACTCAGGTATTTCGCCATTGCCCTGATATTGGGATATTGAAATAGCTTGACGACGGGCATCTCGATTTGGAATGTCTCCCGCACCAAGGTGATTAATTTTACGGCTAAAATAGAAGTACCACCCAGGTCAAAAAAGTTGTCCTCGATGCCGATCTCTTCAAGACCTAATACGCGGCACCACAAATCGTTCAGGACTTTCTCCTGGTTCGTGGAAGGACTAATATAGGTCTGCTCCATTTCGGGTCGTGCCCGGTCAGGTTCGGGAAGTGCCCCCCTATCTATTTTACCATTATGTGTTAAAGGTAACTCGTTTAGCGTTACAAATACGGCCGGCAACATATAATCGGGCAGTCTACCCGCCAGGAATCGGCGTAGTGACTCCACCGTGGGTTTTTGACCCGCTGGTGGCACGATATATCCGCCAAGACGCATATTCCCGAAACCATCTTGTTTAACGGTAACCGCGGCGTCCCGTACCTGCGGGTGTTGCCTGAGAACAACTTCGATTTCACCGATTTCAACCCGGTTCCCGTAGAGTTTGATCTGTCCATCGAGTCTGCCTTCAAACCGGTAGTTGCCATCGGGCATCAAGTTACCCTGGTCGCCCGTTTTGTAGATTATTTCCTGTCGGTCTATCACCAGGGGATTCTGAACAAAGGAAACTTCATTTAATGCCGGCGCATCATAGTAGCCCTTTGTCATAAAAGGTGTCTTGATATAAATCTCTCCGGTTTCACCAACCGGGCTGAGCTTACCGTTATTGATAACCAGCGCCTCCGTATCCGGTATCGGTTTGCCAATCGGTACTATCTCGCCAGGTGCAAAATTATTATCGCTGATACGATAGAACAACTTGGCGAGAGTTGTCTCGGAAGGCCCGTAAAGATTAACAAGCTCGACACGGTTCCCGCAGACCTGCCTCCAGCAAACAACATCATTTCCGTACAATGCCTCACCGGCTATCAGAGCATATTTCAGATCCGGCAGTGCGTCACTATCGCTGTTTGTTTCCTTAATCTCTCTTGTCAGCAGGCGAAAAACGGTCGGGACGATGTGCGTTAGTGTTATGCGGTTATCCCGCATCCAGTAAAGCAGCTTCCTTGGATTATGTCTGGTTTCTTCATCCGGGATGCACAGAGTGCCGCCGGCGAACAATGGCACGAAGATATCCCTCAGGCTCACATCGAAGGTCACCGCGGAAAGCAGACTTATCCGCACGTCCTGATTTAAATTGAATTCACCAATCTCCCAGTGGATAAAGTGGCTCAGCCCCTTCTGGGAGCCGAGAATAACTTTTGGTTCTCCGGTGGAGCCGGAAGTGGTAACAAGGTAGCAACCGTCATCCGGCCGGGAAGCGATGGGTGGATTGTCATCCGGAAAGCTGGCATTATTTGTTATGGCGTTGCCGCCGGGTAGGTTTTTCAGATTCAGGTTGCCAGCCTCGTCAATAACCAGTAGATAACTCGGATTGATAGGTGGTTTAAATCTCTGTAGCTTTGCCAGGATTTCATTCTCAAGAACCGTGCTGGTGATGAAGATATTCGGCTTTGTCTTACTCAGGATATTACCCAGGCGTGCATCCGGGAACTCCCTGTTCAGCGGCATGAATACGGCGCCGGCCTTGAGTGCGCCCAGTACGGCCATCACATACTCAATCGACGCATTAAAATAAAGCCCGATAATTTCCTGAGCACCTACACCATTCTTGATTAGAGCATGCGCAATCCGGTTAGCATTGGCGTTTAGCTCGCTATAAGTGACGCCGCGCGAACCATCATCAATGGCCGTATTCGCCGGAAATCTCCCGGCGGCTCTTTCAAATAAACTGTGTATTATCCTGTTATCCATTTTTATCCTGAAATCACATAAAATCCGTTTTTACTTTCGAGATTACATAGTGCCGCTTACCCGCCTCGGTGGGTTCGATATTATCTACCTGTATTACGGATATGTTCATCATACCGCCGAAAGATGGCTGCAATTCATTACGGATATCTTCTAACAGAGCCGGAGCAACTCTTTGCCGACATAATAGACGTACCTCTAAATGTTCTCTATCTGGTTGATAAATCTGGAATTGCTGTACCCCATATTGATATTTGGATATAATTATATCATCGACGATTACTGAGTGAACAATCTGGCCGTCAGGTCTTACAAGAAGATCATTATTCCGTCCGACTATCTCTTGGAGGACAGGCATACCCCGCCCGCAGGAACAGCCCCCGGTTTCATAAATCCCCACGTCGCCGTTTTTATATCTGATAAATGGCATGGCGTACTGGTTCAAGGCCGTGACGACCACCTCTCCCATCTTTCCATCATCGACGACCTGCCCACTTTCTACCAGTTCAAGGTAGCGCTCTTCGTTCACGTGGAGACCTCCTTGGGGACACTGGTAAGCATAACTGAATATCTCCAGGGAGCTGTAATGGTCGGCCACCGGTGCGTGAAAAATCTCCTCGAAAAGACCCCGCATTGAAGGCGTTATTTTCTCAGCCGTGGTTTCTATGAGCCTGGGTTTAATAGACGTGATATGGCGCTCTTTAAGATAATGAGCGAATACGGATAGTGCCTGCGGATAGACTCTGATTATTTCTGGTTGCCACCTGATAAGCATTTCGGTAAACGCTTGCATTTTGTTTTCGGTCATCGTCCGGGCATTCAAGTACCGGTATCGCTTGATTTTGGCAGCCAGGCGGTCTTTCCATTTCCACTCCGGATAATCCTGTAAGGAGCCTGTAATCCAGGCCATCTTATTTCCCCGTCTTACCCCGTACCAGCCGCGGCACCGGGCTTCAACGGCATAGCTCCAGTACGCCGCGGAGCTATCCATGATGAACCGCATCGGTTCTCCGGTAGAACCGGATGTTTTCCCCTCGAAGACACCTCCTCGATAAACGGTTGAAACGAGGTCTCCACGATGGTTTTTCACATCAGTCCTGGTTAGGAAGGGGAGAGCCTGAAAGTCTTTCAAGCTTTTAATGTCCTGCGGGTGAATACCTTCACGCTGGTAGCGCTGACGGTAAAACGGCACGTATTCATAGGCGTAGCTCACCAGCCGCTGGATTTTCTTTAATTGTACCTCTTCCAACTCGCCCCTTGTAAGCCATTGGGAACTTTCCAGCTCCTTCAGACAACGCCGGATTTCCTGGTGCCCCGGTAACAGGTACTTCCTTAAAAACTGGTAAACACTCGAATACATAATCCCTATTTACGTGTCGTCTATTTCACGTGCCTTATTCTCTTTGCCTGATATTCTATAGGTACAGCAAGTGTAACTAATAGCCATCCGGCTTAACTTCCGAAATAATGAATCGATGCTTGCCCGCTGCTGTCAATTCAATGTGGTCTACCATCTTTACAGATATTTGCATTTTCTTACCGAAATATGGCTGTAATTCATTCCTGATATTTGTTTCCAGCTTGATTGCATTTGGTTTCTGCTTGCATAACAATCGAACCTCGAGGTGTTGCTGATCTGGTTGATAAATCTGGTATCGGTATACTTCCGGTATTTTCTCTACGACGTCATCAACACTGGTCCAATGAATAACCTTTCCATCAGGGTTCACAAGTAAATCGCAGTCTCGTCCTACCACCTCACGGAGAACCGGCATACCCCGACCGCACCTACAGTCCGTGGGATCGATAATCCCCACATCATTGTTCTTATACCTGATAAAGGGCATAGCATACTGGTTTAATGGTGTGACAACAATATCTCCCATCTGGCCGGGAGGGACAACTTGGCCGCCGGATACCAGTTCGAGATAGCGGTTTTCTATTACATGTAGGCTCCCCTCAGGACACTGATAAGCAATAATGCCTGATTCCCAAGAACCATAACCGTCGGCTATCGTTGCTTGAAAAACGTGCTCGAATAACTGCCGTTGGTGATGTGTCATTTTCTCAGCACAGACCTCGATTAGCTTAGGTCTGATAGACGGCAATTTATGTTCCTTAAGATATCTGGCGAAAATGTAGAGAGCTGTCGGATATGCCCTAAACATATCCGGCTTCCATCTTGATAACATCTCGGCGAAGTCCCGCATTTTCAAATCGTCCATTGTACGGCTGTTTAAATACCGTCGTCGACGTATTTGAGCACGGAGACGTGAACGCCAGTTCCAGCTCGGAAAATCTTTTTGATTGCCCCAGACCCAAGCTATCTTGTCCCCCGGTGTGATCCCATACCAGCCGCGGCACCGGGTTTCAACCGCAGAGCATTCCATTAATGAAGACTTGTCCATTATAAAACGCATCGGATGCCCGATGGAACCACCAGTAGTATACTCGTAAGTACTGCCTTGATATACCGAAGATACAAGTAATTTCAGGTTATTATTCACATCATCCCGGGTTAGGAAGGGGAGAGACTGAAAGTCTTTCAAGCTTTTAATGTCCTGCGGGTGAATACCTTCACGTTGATAGCGCTGCCGGTAAAACGGCACGTTTTCATAAGCATAGCTCACCAGCCGCTGGATTTTCTCGAGCTGTATTTCTTCCAATTCGTATCTTGTCAGCCACTCTGTTTTTTCCAACTCCTCCATGCAGCGCCGGATTTCCTTATGCCCCGGTAGCAGGTACTTCTTTGATAACTCGTAAAGATAGGAATACATATTACCTTCTCTCCTGGCTATAGTATTTAACGATTAAGTTTAATTATTGAAGAAAATAGTACCGGTTATAATACCCCGCTCTCCGCCACGGGTCAATAAATAATCTAATAAACCATCTCTGCCTTAGCAATATGAAATTCATTTTCGCTAATATGGATAGACTGAGGGAAAGAAGGCCCCTTGAGAGGCTGTTCTTTTGTAACAAGGATGGAAGTTTATCGTACAGGTTATAAAGTAAGGAGGGAAACATACTATAGTTATTATAAATCAGCTTAAATCCGCTGGTCTGTAGTAATTTGCTATATTCATCGTCGGTACGGAAAACGCACGGATTGCTACTATCTCCATACCTTCGCTGCTTCAATGCGACTGAATCTCTCGTTATCAATAACCCATCTTTGTTTAAATGATGCCTTAATTGTTTTAGCAGATCTGAAACCGAATCATCATCCATATACATCAGGCAACCACCGATATGGATTATATCAAAGTTTCGATTTTCTAAATAAGAATAGTCGGTTATATCTTGACACAAGAACGTTACGTTGCTAATCCCTTTATCACTGGCAAACTTATTTGCATACTTTATGAATGTCGGCGAAAAATCAATAGCGACAACGCTTTTACATTTTTTCGCGAAATCTATTGCATAACTTCCGATATTGCACCCCAGGTCCAGAACAGACATAGATTGATCAAACTTTACCAGACGGAATAAGTGTGCTATCTGCATCTTGTAACGGTAGTTTAAGCGTACTTGGTCGTCGGACATGGTAGTGCCTATTGCATAATAATTGGAATGGATGTTCTTTGCCTTCTTTTCCCAGAATTGCTGCATATCATTACAACTAGGTTCCAATTTAGCCTCTCCAACAACATCTGCTACAACGTAATTAAAAAAGAATCTGATATTTTATATATTTTGAATTAAGGTTCCCATTCGAAATATACGGGTTCAAAATATTGTCCTTCTTTAACAAACGCAGCTTGGTATCCCTCATTGACGTTCAAATCGCAAATTGACCACCGGGCGGCAGCTTCTGAATCTCCTTCAATACTTACCAATCTAGCCGGCTCATCCCGCGCCAGCGATACATCGAATTTATCCAGCGGGTAAGACAGGCCGTCTCCGGTAGCTTTAATAAAGGCCTCCTTGCGCGTCCAGCAGTTGAAAAACGCCTGCCTCTTCCCACTCTCAGGCAGTATGCGGAAAACCTCGTTCTCTCCCGGAGAGAAGAAACTCATAGCGATTTGATCCATCTCAGGCATGTCTCGTATCCGCTCGATGTCAATACCTATTTCACGGTTCCTGATAAAAGCGTATATTGCCAGCCCCTCCGAGTGGGATAAATTAAAATGAATCTTTTTCCGGTTAAAATCATCGGCGAGTGCCGGCTTGTCATTCTTCCCATAAGAAAATAGCACTCTTTCTGGTTCAACCCCAAGATAACAACCCAGTAGTATTCTCAATATCCCCCGTCGTACGATAAACCGGTTTCTCTCCTTTTCAAAATGAAATCGCCCGGCCCTTTTTCTCTCACCGGCAACCAGCAGACTGTGATACGGCGATATCGTTCTATCCAGAAAAGCACTCCAGATATGGACTTCGTCTCTGGCTAATTCAAGGTCTGTCGATTTGACTATATTTAATTGACGGTTCATCTTTATATCCACTGAAGGGGAAATCCCAACACCTTTAGCATAAAATCATAAGGTTAGAAAAAAGTTAGGTTTGGGTTATAAGACGGATAAAATGTAGATGAAGTGAGCCATGGGGCTTGAATCCATTCTCGCCATTCAAATACAAATTCATAGAAATATTCTTGTTAAAATGATTTATGTCAATCATACATCTAAAATAACCTTTATTCTTCGAAGAAGGTGATAACTCCCTGAGACGCTGGCCTTAAAGAACAAAATATTCTCACCTACTGCTATCCGCTTAAGTTTATATAGAAATGAATTTTCATCGTTGAAGCCCTTTTCAACCGTAACCGCCGATTCGTAACCATAGCTCTTCACCTTAGAAATTACCCTGTCATTGTACGAACCAGCCGGGTAGCAAAAATGATCTACCTTACGTCCAATGTTTCTCTCGATATCAAGTTTCGAGTTATATACTTCATCTTCCAGTTCCTTATCTGTGACAAGATTAGTACAGTTAGGATGCCTTCTGGTATGGCTGCCAATTTCAAGAATGTTGGGATCTAATCCCTTGATTTGCTCCCAATCGGCCATAATAAATTCTTTGGGAATATTAATTAAATTGTAATTGCCGAATTGCTTAAGATGTTCCAGCCTTTCTTTATCCGGGAGTGTACGCAGTTTCGCTTTAATGTCCTTCATTGCATGCCCAATTGATATCCTATCACCCAGTATGTAATTGATTACTTCTCCTTTGAAGATAAACTTAAAATCCTTAGTGTTTTGATTTCTAATCACCGTTTCTACAAAATCCGTCCACAATAGCTCATTTGTCCCGACTAAATCAGATACCAGATAGATACAGCCCTTGGCACCATAATCTTTCATTATTGGATAGGCATTTTCTACAACATTTCTAAACCCGTCATCGAAAGTGAGAACCACAAATTTATCCAGTCTGTTTTTATTTTTTATGGCATCTAATAAGTCTGTCATACTCACGAAGATATATCCCTGGTTCTTGAGATACTCTAAATGTTTTCTGAAAAGCGACTTAGGAATGTGTCTCTCGTCGAAACCTCTCAGTAGGTCAAAGGTATCGTCACATATGCCGTGATACAAGAGAATAATCACCTTGTGTCGGTTTAATGTCCGGCATAGGGCATTTATCCCCAAGATGTCCAACGCCAATAGTAGCAATATACGCAAATACAGCCTAATCATCCCTATTTATATCTCGATCATGCTTATATATATGACCCTACCCCATTTTTTTTGATCCTCACCCAAAAACTGTAGCGGCATTGGTGAGAGAATTTCAGTTTTCTTGACTCTGCCCAGCATATTGCTTGGGCATCAGATTGTCAAGCAAGCCATGCGGTCTCTACTCATTGTAGTCACACCACCAAGATTCGAATTTCTCCCTGGCATCCTCCATGCACAAAAACCAGTTTGCGTTCAAATACTCGTTCCGGAAGCTACCATCAAACGATTCGATCTCTATTCCCGTGCTCCCGGAGCGGACTCAGGCTCGAAACATCTTGATGATTGGGGCCATAGTAGGGGGAGTTGTTACCTTGGCATTATTGAACTAAAGATGGCTCATAAGGGCAGTTATTTCAGCTAACCCTAATGAAGGTGAAAATAACAAGCCTGAAGATTGATAATTATAATTTGCATCTCATTTTGTATCAAGTTAGGATAGTACTGGTCGATGCTCTATTTTGAAAGAGAAATAAGTTGGAATCAGCATCCAGCAAGATTTGAAGGTCCATTGAAAGCGAATGATTTCTAACCTGATTCTTACTTTTATCTTACTGGGTAATAACCTCCGGATGAAAAAATTACAATAATGGCGATGGAAGGCATAGCCATCTATGAAAAACTTTAGTGCTTTCTACAGTCCCACCTGAACAGGGCAAGGCTAGGAATACGTTGCCACCGGGTGCTATAACCAGTATATTCCTCGCCGGGGGTATATTGAATTATAATATGGACTGTTTAAAGCGATGTCTTCATCCAGCACCGCTAAACCCGAGGGAGATGATAAAGAGAAATGAATAAAACGGTCTTGGTTACCGGTGCCGCCGGACTCATCGGTTCCCATCTATCAGAAAAGTTGGTCCAGCTCAATTATCAGGTTATCGGGCTGGATAATTACGATGATTTTTATTCTCCGGCTTATAAGATGGTATGAAGGTTTTAGCAGTTACCAATATGTACCCGACTCCCCAGGCACCGGCCTTCGGGCCTTTTATCAAAGCCCAGATAGATTCCGAAAGGAAAGAGGGTATCGATATTGATGTGCTTTTTATCAATGGTGATAAAAGCAGGTGGAACTATTTATGGGGCTTTTTTAGATTCTGGGCACGGCTCCTTACCAGGCGTTATGACCTGATTCACGCCCATTACGTATTTATGGGAATCCTGGCCAGGTTTCAGTTTCTGTATCCAGTCGTTTTGACGCATACCGGGGCCCAGGTATTTAGAGGCTGGCAGGCTAAGCCAAGCCGTATCATCTCTCGAATGTGCGACAGGGTGATCGTCCGCACCCTTGAGATGAAAGAAAAGATGGGTATAGAAAAGGCTGAAATCATACCTGCCGGTGTTGACTTCGATCTGTTTAAACCCATGCCGCCAGAAGAATGCCGCCGGCAGCTGGGTCTATCCCAGGATAAAAAGCTGGTTCTCTGGGCCGGAGCGTATGCCAGACCGATAAAAAGGTACGATATCGTCGAGAAGGCGATAGCTATTTTACAAAAAAATATGTCCGGGGTAGAGCTGGTATTAGCCACCGGCCACCCGCTCGATGTAGTGCCGCTATATATGAACGCCTGCGATGTATTACTACTGGTCTCTAACGCCGAAGGTTCACCGAACGTTATCAAGGAGTCCATGGCCTGCAACCTGCCTATCGTGTCCGTGCCGGTAGGAGATGTACCCGAGATAATCGGTGATACCGAAGGTTGTTATCTATGCACGCAAGATCCTGAGGATGTTGCTGAAAAACTCCAAATGGCTCTCCTGTGGGGAAAAAGGACCGAAGGCCGCGATAAAATAAAACACCTTGAAATAGGTGCCGTTAGCCGGAGGATTATCGCAGTGTATGAGGGGCTGCTAAAGGAAAAACAGGAACATATGCTATCAAGATTATGGTCATGGTGCCGTAACGGAGAGAAGGTAACTAAGGGGCAATGAAAAGAGTATGTATCATCAGACAAAAATATTATCCGATGCAGAGAAACCTGCGCCGTAACGCGGAGACTCTAGTTAAAGAAGGGTACCAGGTAGATGTTATCTGCGTCGGCAGAAAGGGACAACCACGGCACGAGATGGTCAATGGTGTGAACGCACACCGCATCCACTATTCATACCATCGGAACAATGCCTTATGGTATATCTTTGATTATTTCAGTTTTTTTATACTGGCGTCTCTCAAGCTGGCGCGGCTATCCATCAAAAAACGTTTTGACGTGATAGAAGTCTGTAACATACCTGACTTTCATATATTTGCAACCCTCTTCCCCAAGCTTCTGGGAAGTAAAGTTACTTTTTACATGTTTGAGAAGACAGAGGCATTGTTTGCTACCAATCTTGGGCTAAGCCGCAAACACATATTTACCAGAATCATAAATTTCATCACGAAAACGGTCATGCATTATGCTGACCATATAATTTTTACCGATGTTGTGGTACAGAAAGAGGCAATAGAGAATTTTGGGATTCCAGGCAGCAAAACAACCCTTGTTTTAAACGTACCCGATGAATCCGTCTTTAACCTTGAACCTGTTAATGACGCCGACGATAATCACCATTTCAATATTACCATAGCAAGCTCGATTTTAAAACGGTACGGGTTACAGACAATGCTTCAGGCGGTACCATTACTCCTTAAAGATATTCCCGAGTTAAAAGTACATATCATCGGAGGCGGCGAATTCCTTCCGCGTATTCGACAAATGGCTCAAGAGATGGGAATAGAGCCGTATTTAGATATTATCGGGCCTATCCCTTACGGAGAAGTATCATCCTATATTGCACGGGCTGATATCTGTGTGGCGCCCATGATCGGTGATGTCGGCACCCCCAATAAAGTCCTCGAGTATTTTGCTCTGGGAAAAGCAACAGTGTCCACTGATCTGCCCGGGCTGAAGGCTCTATTCGATGACGACTCTATATTATATTTCCAATCCGGCAATGAGGTGGAATTAGCCGAGCGGATTCTGGAGTTATATCATAACCCGGAGAAGCGGGCTGCTATGGGTCGCCTGGCTCAGGAGTTCCATCGTAAACACAGTTGGCCGATAATGAAGCAGGCATACCTGGGAGTATACAAACGACTAATGGACTAAATATGGAAGTTTCGGTTAAAAAACAAAGTATCCTACAACGGCCGCTGGGTATTACTCTGATTGCCTTAGGAGCGGCCATATTGTGGGTTGTCTTCCCCGGCGACGCGGCGCCGCTGGTATTCCTGGCGGTAGCGGTATTATTCATCATCGGTCTCAGAGAGCCGGTCTGGGCGGTAGCCGCCTTGCTTGTTTCCCAATTATCAATCCCTGGCTATTATATTGGGCCAATCAGCCTGCGTCTTTTATTGTTACTTTTAACTGGAATTTTAATCTGGCGCGCGCATATTCAGGGGAAAATACAACTCGGAAAGAAAGCCAAGCGAATCATTATCCCGATAATCCTTCTTATCGCGATAGTCGCTATCTCGAATTTGTTCAACTCAAGCATTGATTTTGTATACAAAGAACTCCGATATTTGTTAGCAGGACTGCTTATCGTTATCTTCCTGCCGGCGGTAATCAAAAACGTCAGAGACCTCAAGCTGCTTTGTGGTGTTGCCATTACAGCGGTTACCATCTCGGTGATAGCCGCTCTGTATCAGAGTGTGGCTCATTCCGGAAGAGTTCGTGGCATTTCGGAAAGCTCACTTCAGTTATCTTATATCCTCAGCATGGTATTCCTGGTCATCCTGGCAATATTGATTGTAGAGGGGATAAAAAAAGAGAACCGGAGACTTTTATTACCGGCAGTATTGATGCTACCGGCTTTATACTTAACATACACACGTTCGGCACTCTTTGCCCTTTTTTTTGGGCTTGTGGCGCTGTTTCTCTTTTTAAAAACACGCATCAGGGGCGAGATCATAATGCTGGCTATCCTAGGCGTTACCATTTATTTATCCGCAAGCGGCTTTATCGACAACTTCTCTTTCGGCGCCCGGAGTGAGGAAAATCAGGAGGCAAGCAGCGTTACACGAAAGATACTCTGGCAAACGGGGCTTGCCATCGCGATGGATAACCCCGTCCTGGGTATCGGGGGTGCCCAATACAAAGAACTCTCTCTGGAATATACGTCTGCCATCGACCCATCTCTCCTAGAGGATAGATATTGGACTTACCAGACTCTGGGCCTAGGAGAGTTCCAGATTCACAATGATTTTCTTAGAATGTGGGTCTACTACGGCACAATAGCCTTGGTGGTCTTTCTATGGATTTTTCTTGTAATCATGCGGAACTGCATTGAGTCATTCCGGACATCAAAACGGAAATTCATCAAGGGGCTTTCTGTCGGTTTAGCAGCCGGACTTATATCTTATTCTATTAATGCTTTTTATCATAACGTGCTAGCGGATTTCTCTCTTTTGTGGCTCATAGCCGGCTTTTCCCTGGCGACAATTAAACTAGCAGACCAAGAGAATAATGTGCTCTGATATGCTAGGAATGAAGTGACAAATAATGCTTGACGTTAAGAACAAAGAGAAATTACAGATGATGTTTTACCCAACGGCAAAGGATGTCATTATTGGCCCTGTAAGAAGAGCAACGGACCAATACGTACAACCCGGGTCTAAAGTGTTTAATGCAGGCTGTGGGAAAGGAACATGGTTGCTACGGAAATATCGCGGTATCATGGGCAGCTGGACAGGTGTTGATGTTCAGCCTCCAAAGGAAACCATGATGAACGAGTTTGTTTCATGCGATCTGGAGAACATACCATAATTCACTCGGGCGAAACCGATTAGGTCACAGATATCAGGTGTGTACCACAAGCCATAAAAAAGCCATGAAGAACGTAAGGCTTAAAAGTATATGCGGTAACGATTACCTGCCAGCCGCAGTCATCTTGGAACATTATTATTGTAGCTACCAGAAGTTAGTTTTGGTCAAGCAGTGCTGCCATATCAAGGAAAATCGATGAAAAACCCGAGAATCAAAGTAATGTTCCCGACAAACTATCTGGGAATCGGCGGGGCTGAGCAACAACTATTGGAGTTGGTGAAAGGAATTGATAAGGAACATTTTGAACCGATAGTTCTTACTCTTTATCCGGGGGGTCCCCTGGATAAGGAGATAAGGGCAATCCAAGGGGCCAGCTTGATTTCCGTTAATAGAAAGGGTAAATACGATTTCTGGACAGTATTCAAAATACTCAAGCTTCTCCGGCAAAAGGAAGTGGATATCATTCAACCATTCCTCATTCCGGCTACTTTCTACGGGCTGCTGGCTGCTTTGATAAACCGTACCCCGGTAAAGATAATGACGGAACGCGGCGGATTTCGCTCCCCTGGTAGTCTTGGATTCCGTATTTATCAAAAAATACAGGATAGATTAACGCGCTTTGCCGATTGGGTCGTCGCTAACAGTGAAGCGGGTAAGAGCTATCTGATAAGCCGGGGCATCAATCCGGCTCGTATAAAAGTCATCTACAACGGTATTAATCTCAGCCGTCTTACTCCGGACCCGGTGAAAGTCGCGCGCCTGCGGGAACAACTCAATTTGCCGGCGGACGGAATGGTCGTCGGAATGACGGCTAATCTTCAGCCGGATAAAGACTACGTGACATTTCTCCGGGGGTCCAGGATTATACATGAAATGATGCCGCAGGCACGGTTCGCCATTCTGGGCGAAGGACCTTTGCGGCCGGACATCGAAAACCTGGCTAAAGAGCTGGGGTTGAAATCTCTGGTGACATTCTTCGGGCACCAGCGGGACATCGCCTCTTATATATCCTGTTTCGATGTAGCCTGCCTGTGCTCGGTACATTCGGAGGGATGTTCGAACGTAATTTTGGAATCCATGGCCATGGGAAAACCGGTGGTGGCCTCGGATGTGGCCGGGAACAGAGAACTGGTGGAACACGGCGACAACGGGCTTTTGGTCCGCACCGGTGACCCCGGGGCTTTTGCCGAGGCCGTCCTTACATGTCTCAGGCAGCCGGACCTGGCGCGAGAGATGGGAGAACGCGCCAGGAAAATTGTCGTGGCACGGTTTAGCCTCGACCGTATGGCGCGTGATTACGAAACGCTGTACGAACAAACCCTACTGGTAAAAAAGAAGGGGAAGGATTGAGGACACCTTAACCGGGATACGATCGTCATACCGTCTCGATAATCTAAAACAAAATATCCTGGAGAAAGTATGGGTATAGCCAGAACCATAGCCAGAAATACTATATACGAATTAATAACCAATGTGTCTGAACTGGGGATAGCTTTTGTTGTAGGAATAGTACTAACGCGAGGCTTAGGCCCAGAGCAGTACGGTCTTTATGCTTATACAATATGGCTTCTCGGTCTCGCATCGCTTGGCACTAATCTTGGTTTTGGAGAAATGAGCCGGAGGTTTATTCCCGAAGCAATGGGGCGCCAGGACACCCGCGAGGCAGCCGGTTTTGTGCAACTCTCATTTATATCCAGAATCACGGCTTCTATAGTTGTGTTTCTAGCTATTCTATTTTCATCCGGCTATTGGGCACGGGCAAGCGGTGATGAAGGTAATCAGCTATTATTTATTGTTGCTGCTTGTACTATAGTGCCCGCCACGATACAACAAGCAATCATCGGGGTATTTAAAGGGTTCCAAAAATTCGAAAATTCTCTTTACATCACTATGATTATGAGTCCCGTGCGTCTCGTGCTGGTCATAATATTTATGGCTCTGGGTTATGGTGTGATGACGGTGATTTTGATAAACCTCTTTACGCTGATCCCGAGTCTATTAATGGGAATCTTCCTGTTACGAAAGTTAGTGCCACTAAAAATGTTGTTCTCGCCATCACTCCTCTCCAGCGATAGAAAAAAACAGGCGTTGAGATATTCTTTATTAGTGGCAGGTATGTTAGGCTTGGGTTATTTAATCGGCAAAGACACTGAAATCTTCTTCCTGGGATTATACCGTACGGTTGAAGATATTGGTTTCTTTAAATTAGCCTATACTATTGCACCGATGACTTCGCTCTTTCCAGCAGCTTTTGGTTTTGTGCTTCTTCCGGCCCTCGCTGAGCAGTTCGGTAAGGGAGCTATTGAGCAATTAAAGGAAATATATCTTACCTCCACGCGGTACCTGATGATAGTGGCGTTACCTACGGCTGTGGGTGGGATTGCCCTGGCTGACTCGTTCATTACAGTCATATACGGACGGGATTATAATCCTGCGATTACCCTTTTCCAGATCATCTGCGTGCCTATTGCTATTGACAACATAGCTAATGCTGGCAGTGTCTGCATCCGCAGTATAAACCGCCCAGGTTTTCTTCTTATAACAAGGGTAATTATTGCCCTAAGCAACGTTGGCTTGAGCCTGTTACTTATCCCGAGATATGGCATATTAGGAGCGGCTATTGCCAGTTCAATATCCCTGGCAATAAGCCTCCCATTTTACTCCATTTTCGTTTCAAGAAGAATCGGGGTCACCTGGCCGATACGGGATACTATCAAGATAGTCGCAGCCTCAATAATCATGGGCGTGGTAGTTTACGCTCTTCATAGCCAAATAAATGATGTTCTCAGTCTGGCTCTTGGCATACCGCTTGGCGTAGTCATATATATTGTAGCTATATTTGCTTTCAGGGAAATAAATGCACAAGATATTAAAAATCTCAGCGGTATCCAGAATTCTCTACCCTCGGTCCTGAGAAAATACTATATTTCCCTCCTAGGATTGATGGAGAAGGTTATTACAAAGAAATAACTCACTATATAGTAGAAGGTTTAAAGATGAGTTTATTTTCGATAAGGAACTTCAAATATATTCCTCTTTTTGGTAATAGAATTGGGTATATTGGTTGGTTAGGGCATGGAAATTTGGGTGATGAGGCCATGTATAAGGCTACTCAAATGGCTTTCAATCGTAATGATATCTTACTATATAAATATCATAATAAAATGCAATACTTAGAGAATATCATGAAAAAGCGAATCTATAAATTCGTCATGCTTGGAGGAGGGACTCTAATAAACACCCGGGGTTCCGGGGGGCAGCTTCGCCTTGCTCAGAATCTGAATTACCCAACTGCTGTATTTGGGTCTGGAGTCAGGAACCCTGAATTTTGGGACAGAATTCCTGGCGAATCAAATCTACTAGGTGAATGGATTACTATATTAAAACAATGTGAGTCTGTTGGAATAAGGGGGCCCATTTCACAAAGCATTTTAGAACAAAATGGATTTCATAAAGCAGAAGTCATTGGGGACCCGGTATTGTTTTTAGCTCGACCGAACATTGAAGAAAAGGCAATGAATAAGAAATTGGGGCTTAACATCGGGACTTCATACGGAAGAATATGGGGTAAAGAAGAAGAGGTCTTAGATTTTATCGTTAAATTTGCACATATTATGATTGATAAGGCGTGGGAAATAACATTCGTTCCAGTTTGGGATCAGGATTTACCATATATCGAAGAAGCTGTGCGGCGAATTAATAAACACATTAACATTTTTCTAAAGTACAAATCGTTAGAAGATACTTTAAGATTTATTGAGTC
>CAZCZJ010000004.1:0-52935 GCA_964503235.1 uncultured Dehalococcoidaceae bacterium
CTTCGTCGATGGTGACCCTGATGGCGTGGTTGGTCTCGGGGGCGCTGATGATGCCCTCGGTACGCGCGAAGGTGATGCCGGCCTCGAACGTTGCCAGCTGCGGGACGGCCCTGGCTTCGACAAAACCGAGTTTGTGCAGGTGGCATATAATCGGCGCCATGCCGTGATAGCGTAATCCTCCCGCGTGCACGGGTGGAGGCATAAAGGTATGGCCCAGCGTGAACATCTTGGCAATGGGCGCCAAACCGGCCACGTCGCCGTAATCGTAGGCGTAGAGACCCTTGGTCAGGGTGGGACAGCTCTCCGGCTCGACGTTGATGATACGCAGGTTCGGCTTCTTGCCCAGGATTTTATCCCTGACGAACGGCAGGTACATGCCGGCGAAGTTAGAGCCTCCGCCGACGCAGCCGATGATGATATCGGGATAGTCCCCCGCCATCTCCATCTGCTTCATGGACTCCTGCCCGTTAACGGTCTGGTGCATTAAAACATGATTGAGGACGCTGCCCAGTGAATATTTGGTATCGTCCCGCATCACGGCATCCTCGACCGCTTCGCTGATAGCCAGCCCCAGACTGCCGGGGCAGTCGGGGTCCTGGGCCAGCATGTCGCGGCCGGCTTTGGTATCGGGACTGGGACTCGGCACGCAGGTGGCGCCCCAGGTCTCCATCATGATACGCCGGTAGGGCTTCTGGTTGTAGCTAACCTTGACCATGTAGACCTTCAATTCCATATCGAAGAGCTTGCACGCGAAAGCCAGGGAGCTTCCCCACTGGCCGGCACCGGTCTCGGTGGTGATGCGTTTGGTGCCTTCCATTTTGTTGTAGTATGCCTGGGCTACAGCGGTATTAGGCTTATGGCTGCCGGGCGGGCTGGTTCCTTCGTATTTGTAGTAAATCTTGGCAGGTGTGTCCAGCGCCTTCTCCAGGTGGTGGGCCCGGTGCATAATGGTCGGTCGCCACAGGCGCAGTACCTCCTGCACCTCTTCCGGGATGTCGATGTAGCGTTCCTGGCTGACCTCCTGTTTGATTAGCTCCATCGGAAACAGCGGCGCCAGGTCGGCCGGTCCCAGCGGCTGCTTCGTGCCCGGATGCAGGTACGGCGGCAGTGGTTCCGGCAGGTCTGCCTGGATGTTGTACCAGCGGGTCGGCATGTCCTTATCACCGAGCACGTACTTATAATTCTCCATGATACCTCCTTATACTTTCTATTTATGGGTGTATGATTTAGTTTGAATCGAGAGCGGTACGCAGACTTGATACAAACGATTTTAGGGAAGAAAGGGTGCTATCTTCGTCAATCAGGTTAATGATGCGACTCCCCACGATAACGCCGTCGGCAATCGACCCAATACGTCGGGCGTGTTCGGGGGTTGATATTCCGAAACCAACACATAAAGGCTGCCTGGCCCTCACTCGAACCCTTTTTATAAAATCCTCCAGTTCGGGTGGCAGACTATCCCTGGCTCCGGTGACGCCGGTGAGTGATACGAGATAGATGAAGCCGCGTGATTTTTCCGCCACGGCGCTGATACGCTCGGGCGTGCTGTTGGGAGCCAGCAAATATATTAAGTCCAGGTCGTTTTTCTCCGTTATTTCCCCGAGTTCGCTGCCTTCTTCCGGTGGCAAATCGGGCACTATTAGCGCATTAATCCCGGCTCCGGTGCAGTCCTGACAGAAAGCGTTGAGACCGTAGTTCAGAATGGGATTGTAATATGTCATGAAAGCCAGCGGTGTGGCTATTTTTTTTCGTATATCGGCGGCTACTTCAAGGCAGCCCTTCGGTGTTATGCCTTTTAATAGAGCTTGATGACTGGCTTTTTGTATGGTGGCGCCATCAGCCAGAGGGTCGGAAAACGGAATCCCCAGTTCGATGATATCGCAACCGTTTTCCGCCAGCACCGCAGCGATTCTGGGTGTATCGGCAATATCCGGGTAGCCTGCGGTGATATACCCGATGAGCGCTTTATGATTCGGTTTAAAAACGGATGAAATACTCTTCATGGTTAGATTCCCAGGGCACCAGTAGCAATATCCAGGTCTTTATCGCCTCGCCCCGAAAGGTTGATAATGATTAACTGTTCGCGGTCAAGTCCGGCGGCAATCCCGGCAGCGTGGTAGATGGCATGAGCTGATTCCAGCGCGGGGATAATCCCCTCCGTTTCACACAATAGTTTAAAACCCTCCAGAGCCTGTTCGTCGGTAACGGACACGTAGGTTGCCCGGCCGCTGTCTTTATAGTAGCTGTGCTCGGGCCCCACGCCCGGGTAATCCAGCCCCGGTGCGATGCTCCGGGTTTCCATTATCTGCCCGTGCTCGTCTTCCATGAGATATGATTTTGTCCCGTGCAGTACTCCCGTCCTGCCGGTGACCAGCGTGGCGGAGTGATGACCGGTCGCTAGACCCAGTCCACCTGCTTCTACGCCGATGAATTTAACGGTGTCATCATTAAAGAAAGGATGAAAAAGACCGATGCTGTTGCTGCCGCCGCCGACACACGCAACGAGGTAGTCCGGCAGGCGATGGTAATCCGCCATGACCTGTTCCCTTGTTTCTTTCCCGATTATCGACTGAAAATCGCGGACAATCATGGGGTAGGGATGCGGACCGACCACCGATCCCAGCAGGTAATGCGTATTACCCACGTTGCTCACCCAGTCTCTGATGGCTTCGTTGATGGCGTCTTTCAGGGTACAGCTACCTGAAGTAACCGCCCGGACTTCGGTGCCCATCAGTTTCATCCGGTATACGTTGGAGGCCTGACGCCGCATATCCTCGGAACCCATGTAGACGATGCATTCTATGCCCAGCATCGCGCAAACCGTTGCCGCGGCTACACCGTGCTGGCCCGCGCCCGTTTCGGCTATAATCCTGGTCTTACCCATACGTCTGGCGAGTAGACCCTGCCCCAGGGCATTATTTATCTTGTGAGCGCCGGTATGTGCCAGGTCCTCGCGTTTGAGAAGGATAGTAGCCCCGTTGATTTTCTCCGAGAGCTGCCGTGCATAGTAAAGCGGTGTTGGCCGACCGACATAATCCCGACTAAGGCTTTCCAGCTCCCGTTGAAACTTACTGTCGGTAATAGCTTCGGTATAGGCTTTTTCAAGCTCGCTGAGCGCCGGCATCAGTGTTTCCGGTACGAACTTACCGCCGTATTCTCCGAAGTATCCCCGACTATCCGGTAACAATTTTCTCTCCTTGTTTTTCAAAAATACACAGTTTCACAGGAATTAACCTAGCTTATCTCCTCGTCTGCATTTTTTACTGTGTTGATAAACTTTAATATTTTATCCAGGTCCTTGGCGCCTTTGGTTTCTACTCCGGTGGAGACATCTACACCCCAGGGTTTTATTGTGTGTATTGCCTCTTCAACGTTTTCCGGCGTTAATCCCCCCGCAATAATGACCGGGAATTTCTCGGCGATAGGGCGTGCCAGTTTCCAGTTGAAGGGCTGTCCCGTTCCACCGAACTTTTCAGGAGCATTGGAATCTAAAAGATAAAGATGGGTTTGTTTGGCGAGAATTTTTTCGCCGTAGGACAGGTCGGCAATGATTTTCTCCGGTTTGTAATTACGGCTGACCCGGATTACTTTAATCACCGGCCTGCCGAGCTCGCGGCAGTATTGCCAGGGCTCGTCCCCGCTTAACTGCACCCAGTCTAGTCCGCAGGAATCGGCTATCTTATTGACCCTGCCGACCGCCGTATTCACAAATACCCCGACAACTTCAGTGTTGTTCTTCTTGTTTCGCAATATCTCTATTATTTTCTTAGCATAATAGGTGGTCACCTGCCTCGGACTGGGCGTAAAAACCAGCCCGATAAAATCGACCCCGGCCTTGGCGATGGCTATCGCATGAGCTTCTTCTTTAATACCGCAGATTTTGATATGAGTCATCCCATTAGCTCCTTTATCTTGTCGGGTATACTTTCGGCTGTGACCAGAGCTTCTCCAATCAGCACGGCGTTGACGCCGCATTCCATCATGGTAATAATGTCTTCTCTCGATTTTATCCCGCTCTCGCTCACCACGGATGTTCCTACTGGAACAAGGGGAATGAGCCTCCTGGTGGTGTTGATATCAATTTCAAAGGTATTGAGGTCACGGTTGTTTATACCGATGATTTTTGTTTTGCTCTGTAATGCCTGCTCCAGTTCGATTTCATTGTGTACTTCTACCAGGCAGTCCATACCCAGCCTGTGACTCAGCTGGAGCAATACGGATAATTGTTCCTGGCTGAGAATAGCGGCTATTAACAGCAGAGCATCGGCGCCGAAGGCGGCGGACTCGTATATCTGGTATTCGTCAAAGATGAAGTCTTTCCGCAGGAGGGGAATATCAACTTTATCCTTAATTACTGCCAGGTATTCAAGGCTGCCTTGAAAATGATTTACCTCGGTCAGCACGGATATAGCTGCCGCCCCGCTTTCGGCATAGCTTTTCCCCAGTACTACCGGGTCGAAGTCCGGGCAAAGCAGTCCTTTTGAAGGAGATGCTTTCTTGACCTCGGCGATGAGCTGCAGCCTTTCCGGACTGATAGCGCGGAGAAAATCTCGCGGGGCATCCCGGTTGGCGATTCTTTCCTCCAGCATTGCTATCGGCAGACTGCGGTTTAGTTCCGCGATTTCGAGTCTCTTTTCAGATATTATCTGTTGTAATATACCGGTATCCATAATTACCCCAGCTTTCGGGTTATTTCCACGAGTTTATCTACTTTTTCAATCGCCCGTCCGCTGTCGATTGAATCTTCGGCCAGGCGGGCTGCTTCTTTGAGGTCATCGGTCAGGTTGCCAGCCACGAGAGCGGCAGCGGCATTCATGACAATTACATTACGCAGGGTACCCTTTTCGCCACTCAGGATACGGCGTAACACGACGGCGTTTTCTTCGGGAGTACCCCCTCGCAATTCGTCTTGAGGAGCTTTCTGAAATCCGAAGTGATAAGGAAATACCTCGTAGGGTTCGGTCAAAGGTTCATCGGTAACATCCCAGACCACCGAAGGTCCGCTGATGGATATTTCATCCATACCGTCTCGACTGTGCACCACCAGCGAGTGCCTGGTGCCCAGGCGATGGAGCACCGCGGCAATCTTATTGCCCAGGACTTCGCTGGGAACGCCCAGCAGCACGTGCTCGGCATGGGCGGGATTGGTAAGCGGACCGAGTATATTGAACACCGTGCGGATACCTATTTCCCGTCGAGGGTTAGCGGCGTACTTCATCGCCGGGTGAAAAGCCGGGGCGAACATGAAGCCGATGCCAACGGTGTCGATGCATTCGGAAACAGCCTCGGGTTTAAGTTCTATTTTCACCCCCAGAGCCTCGAGTACATCGGCACTGCCGCACGGGCTGGATGCGGCACGGTTACCGTGCTTGGCTACCTTGAATCCGGCACCGGCAACGACAAAAGCGGCAGTAGTCGATATGTTGAAGCTGTTGGAACCGTCACCGCCGGTACCTACCACGTCTATGGTGGGACTGGTCGTCATCACCGGGGTGGCTCTGGCTCGCATGACGCTGGCCAGTCCGGCTATTTCCTCGGCGGTTTCGCCTTTCATGTTCAGGGCGGTAACGAAAGCGGCTATCTGGGCAGGGGTAGCCTCGCCGTCCATTATCTCTTCCATCGCCCCGGAGGCCTGCTCGAAGGTAAGCGATTGTTTTAAGACTAAAGCTATTATTGCATCTCTAATCATTTTTTACTCCAAATTGCTTTTTGGTAACTTTTATCTCCCCCGCCTTTTCCCCGTATTAGTTATCTTTTCCCACCCGGCCGTCCTCGTATCATCTACCTCTTATCCGGTAGTATTTCAACACCAGACCTCCCCGAAATCCCTCTCTGTCTCCCTTTACCAAAGGGAGACGATGGTGTTTTCTTTTCGAATTATTGTTTTCAGCTGTTTCATTTGTCCCCCTTTCGTAAAGGGGGATTAAGGGGGATTTATACCCCCATACCCAGGAAGTTCTTTAATAAATCCTTGCCCACCTCGGTCATAATCGACTCCGGATGGAACTGCACCCCTTCGAGGGGCAACTCCTTATGCCGCAATCCCATGATGATATTATTATCCGTTTTGGCACTAACTTCAAGGCAGTCCAGTACGGTCTCAGGCCTGACGGCTAAAGAATGATAGCGGATAGCCGAAAAAGGATTGGGCAGTCCCTTAAAAACGCCTTTGCCGTCGTGGTGAATGAGCGAAGATTTACCGTGCTTGATTTCCCCCGCATGGTCGACCACGCCGCCGTATACCTCGGCGAGGCACTGGTGACCCAGGCATACGCCCAGGACCGGAACGCTGTCGCTAAAGTGCCGGATAACCTCGCAGGATATTCCCGCGTCACGTGGATAACCCGGCCCCGGCGATATTACAATACGCTCCGGCGCCAGTTTTTCCATTTCCTCTAAGGTCATCTTATCGTTCCTGACAACGGTTATTTTTGAGCCCAGTTCGCACAGGTACTGGTAAAGATTATAGGTAAAGCTATCGTAATTATCTATTAATAATAGCATAGTTAAACCGCCTCTGCCTGGCTTATCGCTGTCAACGGCGCCTGGGCTTTATTGAGACTCTCCTGGTATTCATTCTCCGGGACACTGTCGGCGACAACACCTCCGCCTGCCTGCAGATAGGCTACGCCGTCTTTTATGACGATGGTGCGGATGGCGATAGCCGTATCCATATTCCCGGAGAAGTCAAAATAGCCGACGGCCCCGGCATAGGGTCCCCTCTTATCCGGTTCCAGCTCGGCGATTATTTCCATCGCCCGTATCTTGGGAGCGCCCGATACCGTCCCCGCCGGAAAGCAGGCGCGCATGGCGTCGAACTGAGTATAGCCTTCCTTAAGTTTTCCCTGTACGTGGGAGACCAGGTGCATGACATGTGAGTAGCGTTCGACATCCATTAACTGGGTGACTTTTACCGTGCCGGGCTCGCTTATTCTACCGACGTCGTTGCGTGCCAGGTCTACCAGCATGATATGTTCGGCGGTCTCCTTTTCGTCGTTTTTCAGGTCGTCTTCCAGGGCTTTGTCACTGGCCGCATCCTGACCGCGCGGGCGGGTGCCCGCTATCGGATGGTTGGAAACGATGCCGTCCTCTACCTGTACCAGCAGCTCCGGAGAAGCCCCGACTATCTGGAAATCGCCGAGGTTGAGGTAATACATATATGGTGATGGATTCACCGAGCGCAGGGCGCGGTATATCGCGAAGGGACTGGCGGACGTGGGACGGGACAGTCGCTGCGACGGCACGACCTGGATAATATCCCCGTTGTAGATGTATTCCTTGGCGCGCTCGACGTTTTTCATGTACTGTGCTTTGGTAAGATTCGATGACACCGTAGCCCGTATCGAATCGCCTTTCGGTGATGGCTGGCTGGGCACCGGCTGTTTCAGTCTTTCGGCGAGTTTATCTATCCTTTTTATCGCGGCCGTGTAAGCGCCTTCGATATCACCATTGATGTGGACGTGAGCGACCGCTTTTATGGTGTGTGTCAAATGGTCGAACACCAGGAGAGTATCCGCCAGCATCATCACGGACTCGGGCAGACCCACCGGGTCGTTGTCTGGGGAGGGAAGCTTTTCGTAGTAGCGGGCGAGTTCGTAGCTGAGATAGCCCACCATCCCTCCGTGAAAGCGCGGCAGGCCTTCGATGCTTACTGGCTGAAAATGCTTGAACTCCTCCTCGATAAGCAGCAGTGGGTCGGTGGCTTTAGCGTATGAGGTGCTGATGGTAAGCGACGGCTCCGTCCCGATGAAGCTGTAGCGCGCCAGCCTTTCGCCCCCTTCCACGCTTTCCAGCAGGAAGGAGTAGCTCCCCCTGGCTATCTTGAGGTACGCCGATACCGGTGTCTCCAGGTCCGCCTTTATCTCGCGGTAGACCGGTATAAGATTTCCCTTCTTGCTTAACTTTTTAACTTCTTCCAGACTCGGATAATACATCTTCTCTCCCAATAAAAAAGCCTCCAACCCTCGAAGGGGCAGGAGGCTAGCTTCCGCGGTGCCACCCTTCTTGACCTGACGGTAATAGGTGAGGTCATCTCTGTCGGGTACGGAGTGTTCACTCGATACCCCGGGGTCTGTTAACGCTCCCCCGGCGGCAAAGCCTACTCATTTATAAAACTTTCGGTTTGCGGCTTCCAGGTCCATTCAATTCCGGCGCTGGCGTCGGCTCACACCTTACCCGACTCTCTGGGCCCCGCTGTGGAATTTACTAGTCCTGTTCACAGCCTTTACATAATTTAGTTGTTATTAATTTAACACGAGAGTTAAAGGTTTGTCAAGGGTTTAATGAAATCTATGAAGTTTCTAATATCTCCTTTATCTCTTTTGCCATTGCATTCTTTTCGGAATCCGGGGTTTCTCTTTTACCTTCCTCTTCCCATACCTTGGCAAAACAGTAATAGCCCATGGAGACCAAATCTTTATGCTTTGGTATTAAATGAAAATGAATATGCTCTACCATGTCATTGATACATAGCAGGTATGTTTTTTCACAGTCATATTTCTTTTCCAGGGCTTTGAAAACCTTGATGATTATCTCGCCTACTGAATTGTATTCATCCAGGTTCATTTCGGTCATCGATTTCCGGTGATTCTTCGTAAAAATGAGGCACTGTCCTTCTCTTGTTTCATCAATGAAAGTAACCATCGCGTGCTCGTTTTCCATTATCAGGTTATCGATTTTCTTTTTCTCCATCAAATCGCATAAAAAACAGCCTTCCATGCTTATAATCCTCCCCATTTCTTAGTAAGCATAATTGTAGTGAGTATAAATAAGCCTGTCAACAGAAATCAGGGAATCCCCACCCCCTGAGTTAAATATCTATTCCCACCCAAGCCGCCCTCGCATCATCGTGCCAACGTCCGTTAAATTACCCCCGCCCCGTTTCCCACTTTAGTAAAGGGGGATTTACCCCCTCTTATTTCCTCACCTTCCTTAAAAGAGGAGTAGCCTGCGTAGAGGGGCGCCAGCCCCTCTTAAAAAATTACTCCCCCTCTCCTGCGTAACGCCTCGTCAGGAGAGGGGGACAAAGGGGGTGAGGTATATCATGCCCATAAATCTATTGACAGCCCTCCCTTATCGTGCTATAAATCTGGTAAGCTTTCACCTGTTGTGTCGGGAGGTAAATGGGATGAAGTTCTTGCGCAGGTTGATTCCTTACGCACTCGTGATTATTGCCCTGGTTATTATCTTTCCCGCATTATACGGCTGTTCCGGTGATTCGGAATCGTCTAATCGTTTCCATGAACTCCTTAAGCTGATACCGTCTGGGGTAGAAGTTTCACCGATGCCGCTGGTTCTCACAGATTTAGCCTCGTACTATGAGGACTACAATATCTCGCTTACCGATTCAGAGGGTCAGCCGATAACATTCGAGAAATACACCGATATTATTAGGGAAAATGAAATTCGCCTGGCGATGGGCGGTTCTTCCTTTATAACTGGTTGGGGTCAGTATGCCGAGAGTGGGACCATTCAGGACAAATATCTCGGGTATGATTTTACCAGCCTGGATGCGGAAATACTGGGAGGTAACCCCCCCGCCGAGGTTGTAGCTGCGATCGGCAGGTATGACCCACAGGCAACGCGGGATGCCTTGAGCCATCAGGACGAATGGCCCGCCTGGGCGGTAGAAGCCTACACCACAGAAGAATACCGCGGTGTCACCATCCACAGCTGGGGCAGCGGCTTTGAGATTCATATTACCGATAGACTTGTCCCACCTCATATCGATATGATAGGCAGGGCCATGCCGCTGGCTGTTACCGATAAATATCTCTTCTACGCTCCCAGTCTGGAAATGATAAAATTGATGATCGATGCCAGCCAGGGAAAGACGGAAAGTCTGGCCGATTTGCCCGAGTTCGCGGCGATAGCCGACGGACTGTCCGACCTGAATGCCTATTCGGCGCTGGTAGGGTATGAATCTCTGGTAAACGGCGACCCGGAATTGACCGGAACATATCCGGGACCCCGACTCAAGAAATTCGTCACCTTCGGCTCGGGAGCCGGCGAAGATGAAAATGGTATTTATACGGCTCTGGTCCTTTATCACGAAAGCGCGGATGATGCTGAGTCGAATATTTCGCTCCTTAAGCAGCGTATCGCCGGTGCTATTTCAATACTCGGCGGTACTCCCTGGAGTGAAATAATCACCGATACCGAGATTAAGGTTGAAGGGCAGGTGCTTTTGGCGAAACTCTATACCGATTCGCTCGTTCTCTGGGGGAGTTTGGTTTATGGCCGGGATATTCTCCTCCTCCACGAAGAGTAATTATGATCCCTTGCTTAACATAACCAGAAAACAATTCCTTCGTAAAAACCCCATCCTTACCCTCGAATTGTTTCCGTTCACTTTCTTAACATAAGCTGTTGTTGTCTCACCCGCATCTATGTTATACTGTAAAAGACCATCATCCTGACACTTATGATTAATATACTATGGGAGGTCAATTAACTTGCCAGACACAGCCACAATCAAGCAACTCTTGGAAGCCGGCGCCCACTTCGGGCATCAGACCGGTCGCTGGAATCCCCGCATGAAGGAGTACATCTTCACCAAGCGTAACGGCATACATATCATCGACCTTGAAAAGACTGCCGTCATGCTGGATAAAGCCTGTGATTATATCCGGGATGTTGTCGCCGAAGGTAAGACCGTGCTATTCGTGGGGACAAAAAAGCAGGCCCAGGAATCCGTCGAGGAAGAAGCCCGGCGCTGTGAGATGTACTACGTTAACCAGCGATGGCTGGGAGGAATGCTTACCAACTTCTCTACAATTCAGGCGCGCATCGACCAGCTGGTACGAATGGAAGACCAGCACTCCAGAGGCGAATTCGGGCGGCTGACTAAAAAAGAAATCCTCAAAATAAGCGAGAAGATTGAAAAAATGAACCGGCAAATGGGTGGATTCAAAGAGATGACAACCCTGCCCGGTGTCATATTCATCATCGACCCCACCAAGGAAAGGATAGCCATTGCTGAAGCCAGGCGGATGGGCATACCGATTGTCGCTATTGTGGACACCAACTGTAATCCTGACGACGTGGACTATCCCATCCCCGCGAATGATGACGCCATTCGCGCTATCAAACTGATATGTAGCAAGATTGCCGAAGCAGTTCTCGAAGGTAAAAGCGGCCTGGAACAAATACCGGTGTCTATAGATGAGGAAGCCAGTATACCTTCAGAAGAAGGCGAAGATGTCGTACTATCGGAGCCGCTGATATTTACACCCGATCAGGAATAAGGAGGAGTATTTGGAAATCTCGACTGATATGATTAAGGATTTAAGAGCGCAGTCAGGAGCGGGCATAATGGATTGCCGCAGTGTATTGCTCGAGACTGAAGGCGATATAGATAAAGCCCTGGAGATTCTAAGAGAGAAAGGCATGCTAAAAGCTCAGAAGAAAGCGGGGCGTACTACCGGTCAGGGTCTGGTTGAAGCCTATATTCATACTGCCGGGCGTATCGGAGCGATGATTGAGGTCAATTGTGAAACGGACTTTGCCGCCCGCACCGATGAATTTAAAGAGATGGCACACTGTCTGGCAATGCAGGTAGCCGCGCTAGCACCTCAGTATATATCCGAAGAAGATATACCCGAGGGGACTGAAGTAGTACCGGAAGAATCCTGTCTGCTAAACCAGCAGTATATCAAAGACCCTGCCAAGACGGTAAAAGAAGTTATTACCGAGACTATTGCCAAGGTAGGAGAAAATATCACAGTAAGCCGCTTTACTAGATACGAACTGGGCGGTTAGAGAGTAAATATGCCTGAGGTTAAATACAAACGGGTATTACTCAAGCTCAGCGGTGAAGCCTTGAGCGGTAATCACAGGTTCGGAATCAGTACTCCTACCTTAACCGGAATCGCCAGACAAATTAAAGATGTTGTTGATAT
This sequence comes from uncultured Dehalococcoidaceae bacterium, assembly GCA_964503235.1. GTDB lineage: Bacteria > Chloroflexota > Dehalococcoidia > Dehalococcoidales > RBG-16-60-22 > W425. Next base: position 11,901 of record CAZCZJ010000004.1, read on the forward strand.
GGGGGTCAGTGTCGCCATTGTAGTGGGCGGAGGAAATATCTGGCGGGGGGCTAAAGCCGAAGCGGACGGCATGGAGAGGGTTACCGCCGATTATGCCGGAATGCTGGCTACATTGATAAATGCCCTGGCTCTCCAGGACATCCTGGAAAGAGAAGGGGTGGATACCAGAACACAGTCGGCTCTGGAAATCAAACAGGTAGCCGAGCCTTTCATCAGACGACGTGCCATACGCCACCTGGAAAAGGGAAGGGTGGTAATCTTCGCCGGAGGAACTGGTAATCCCTATATGACCGCCGATACTGCCGGCGCATTAAGAGCGATAGAAATCGGTGCCGATGTACTGCTTATGACTAAAAACAATGTGGATGGAATCTATTCCGCCGACCCCAAGAAAGACCCTACGGCAAAAAAGTTTGATAGAATTACCTATCTTGAAGCGTTGAACAAGCGACTGAAGGTAATGGACGTCACGGCGTTATCGTTATGCCTGGATAATAAACTCCCGATAATAGTATTTGACCTCGAGGCTCATAATAGCATTCAAAAGGCCGTCCTCGGTGAGCAGATAGGCACACTGGTATCGAGCGAGGAGCAAAATGGTCACTGAAGCCTTAAAAAGCATCGAGGGTAAAATGCAATCTTCTATCAAGGTATTCCGCGAGGATTTGGCGACTATACGTACCGGTCACGCTACACCGGCTCTGGTAGAGCATATTAAGGTCGACTATGCCGGTGTTCCAACACCCATCAATCATATGGCCGGTATATCGGCACCGGAAGCAGGCCTGCTGGTTATTCAACCATGGGATAAAAGCAGCATCGGCAATATTCAGAAAGCTATTTTGAAATCGGAACTGGGCTTGAATCCGTCTAACGACGGTAGCGTAATTCGAATAAGCATCCCGCCACTTAGCGAAGAGCGACGCGAAGAATTAATAAAAGTAGTCCGTAAGAGAGTTGAGGAAAGAAAAATATCCTTAAGAACATTACGTCACGAAGCTCTCAACGAATTAAAGAATCTTGAAAAAGACAAAGAGATATCACAGGACGAATTAAAACGAGCTCAGGAGCAGCTCCAGAATATAACTGATGTTCATATCTCAGAAGTTGAACAAATAGGTAGTAGTAAAGAAGAGGAACTCAGAGAAGTCTAGCCAGGGCTACGTAAGGATATAGCTGGTTTAGCCGTTATGGCGTCAAACTCGAAGAACAAAGAACAAGCCACCGATGTCCCCCGACATATAGCGTTTATAATGGACGGTAATGGAAGATGGGCGGAGAAAAGGGGATTGCCGCGACATAAAGGCCATGAGGCCGGAGTTAAAAACATACGTCCTATCATCCAGTATCTCAGTCAACACGGTATCGAATACATCACTCTCTACGCCTTTTCAACGGAGAACTGGAACCGTCCCGATGACGAGGTTAACGGACTATTCCAGTTGCTGGAGGAAGTTATCGAAGAGGAGTCCCGCGAGCTTCATAAAAACAACGTCAGGATACTCCATGTCGGTAGCCTTGAAGGTATAACGCCGGGATTGAAGAAGGCGATAAATGAAGCTGTTGCTCTTACCAGTAAAAATACAAGTCTGACAGTTGGCGTAGCTTTTAATTATGGTGGTCGTGCCGAAATCATCGAGGCGATAAAGCGTGTGATAGTCGACCGAATTCAACCTCAAAATATAGATGAAAAGTTATTTGGACAGTACCTCTATACAGCCGATTTCCCCGAAGTTGATATGGTTATACGTACCGGGGGCGAATACCGTACCAGCAATTTTCTCATATGGCAGGCAGCTTACAGCGAATATTATTTCACCTCTATTCTATGGCCTGATTTTACCGAAGAGAAACTGAAAAAGGCATTGTCTACCTACAGTCGGAGACAGAGACGCTTTGGCGGCCTGTAAGCAAGAGACCACATGCTTAGAAAAAGAATCATAACGGCACTGTGTGGTATTCCTCTTCTGGTTGTTGTTATCTGGTTTTCAGAGCCGGAATATACTTTTCCCTTATTTACCGTTTTTGTGTCTCTCTGGGGCCTGCTGTCTGCCTTTGAGTTTTACCGGATAACAGCCATTTCCAGGATACTGCCATTGACTATTTTCGGTATTATCTGGACCGTTTTATTCATCATCCGACCTCATATTACCAGCGGTCTTTATTATCCCATTGTACTGGCATCCGTGCTGGTATTACCGATGTTACTATTACTTATCAGACGTAAAGAAAAGGAGATTGTTAATACCTGGGCATGGACAGTAACCGGTGTTCTTTACGTAGGTCTGCTATTGAGCTACCTGGTAGATTTGAGGCTGGAGGCGGGAAGGAACTGGGTATTTCTGGCTATCCTGGCTACCTTTGGTTCGGACACGATGGCTTATTTCATAGGAAAAGCGTTCGGCAGGCACAAGATGGCACCGCGTATCAGTCCCAATAAGACATGGGAAGGTGCCGCGGCAGGAGTAATCGGAGGAGTTGTTATCAGTCTGCTGTTCACCATCTCCTGGCCTCTACAACTACCGATTAACTACGGACAGGCAATATTGCTGGGGGTGCTCATCAGCGTCTTCGGGCAGTTCGGTGACCTGCTGGAGTCTCTACTCAAGCGCTATACCGGTGTCAAGGAATCGGGGAGTTTAATGCCGGGTCACGGCGGTCTGCTGGACAGGATGGATAGCGTCGTCTTTGCGGGGGTGGTGGTCTACCTGTACTATGTTTTCGCCGTTGCTTGAAAAAAGCTATAATGTGTCCTTATGGATAAGCTACAATCAGGTGCTGCTAGGCTGGGATTGAACTTGACTCCCGAGCAGCTTCAAAAATTCGAGGTTTATTATCGAGAACTGGTTGAGTGGAATATACGAGTGAATCTTACCAGCATAACCGGTTATGAAGAGGTACAGATAACGCATTTCCTGGATTCTCTTACGGTAGTATCAGGACTTCCCTCACCGCAGCCCGACAAGCAGTTAAGTATCACCGACGTGGGTACAGGGGCAGGATTGCCGGGAATACCCCTGCGTATCGTATTGCCGGAGATACGACTTGTTTTACTCGAAGCTACCGCTAAAAAAGCGGAATTTCTACGGCATATCACGGCTAAACTGGAACTGGATAATGTTGAAATCGTTCGCGGTCGTGCCGAAGAGGTTGCCCACGATGACTTGTACCGGGAAAAGTTTGATATGGTCGTTTCCCGGGCGCTGGCACCAATGAATGTTTTAGCCGAGTTGACGCTGCCGTTTTGTGCTATTGGCGGTCGTTTGATTGCCCAGAAAAAGGGAGACATATCTCAGGAAATGAACCAGTCGTCCAGAGCGGTGAAATATCTGGGTGGCGAAGTGAGCGAAGTGTTAGATGTAACACTGGACGAATTCGATGATGACAGACGCCTGGTTATCATCGATAAAGTGAAAGCCACCCCGTCTAAATACCCACGCCGTCCCGGCATTCCGGCTAAAAAGCCTATTTAAAAAGAAGGTGCCCGTGCTTATCCTGCAGATCGGTGATAAGGTTTATAGCTTCCTTATCCTTTTTAAAATGACCGGCGTATAAGTGCAGGTTTTTAATAGTATCCTTCACTTCTCTGGGGTCAGGGTCAGATGTCAGCAGCAGATTAGCTGCCTTTTCTTTATAATCTTTCTTGGTACGCTTTTCCCACCTCACGAGAAGATAAAATATCCCCACCATGCCCACAATTATCACGATAAAATAAAAAACGTCCATATAAATATTTAACTCGGTACGGGAGTGAATGTCAAGGTGGACAACTGAACGATGATACTGGCTGGCAGGTGTGAATAGATATCATAGAATAGGTGGGGGCTGGATTCCCGCTTTCGCGGGAATGACAGAGGAAAGCGGGAAGTACATTATAAACGAGTCTTGATAACCACCATTGACAGGAGTAGAATATTATTATAAATCAGGAGAGAGGTGGCTGTTATGGAAACCGGGACGTGGAAGGTAAAAACGGGACTGGCACAGATGCTGAAGGGTGGGGTAATCATGGATGTGGTAACTGCCGAGCATGCTAAAATCGCCGAGGAGGCCGGAGCCTGCGCAGTAATGGCGCTGGAGAGGGTCCCGGCTGACATACGCGCTGCCGGTGGTGTCGCCCGTATGGCCGACCCCACGGTAATAGAGGCGATAATGAAAGCAGTATCCATACCGGTAATGGCCAAATGCCGGATAGGACATTTTGTGGAGGCACAGGCACTGGAATCACTGGGTGTGGACTATGTTGATGAATCAGAAGTGCTGACGCCCGCCGATGAAAGCCATCATATCTGGAAGCACGACTTTAAAGTACCGTTTGTTTGCGGCTGCCGTGACCTCGGTGAAGCTTTACGAAGAATCGGTGAAGGAGCAGCGATGATTCGGACCAAGGGGGAAGCAGGCACCGGCAACGTCGTGGAAGCCGTGCGGCATATAAGGTCGGTCATGGACAGCATTCGCGATCTGGTGAACACTCCTCAGGAAGAATTGATGGCCAAAGCTAAAGAACTCGGGGCTCCTTTCGAGCTGGTATCGGAAGTGCACAATACGGGAAAGCTACCGGTAGTAAATTTCGCCGCCGGCGGTATCGCCACGCCTGCCGACGCGGCTCTGATGATGCAGCTGGGAGCCGAGGGAGTGTTCGTCGGCTCGGGTATCTTCAAGTCGAGTAATCCGGAAGTCCGCGCCAAGGCTATCGTCAGGGCGACTACCCACTATCTGGACCCGGCTATTATCGCGGAAGTATCTAAAGACCTCGGCGAAGCCATGAGCGGACTGGATATAAAACAGATACCGTCCGATGAACTAATGGCGCAGCGAGGATGGTAATCCATAAAAAATCGGGAGAATAACACTCAATGAAAATCGGTGTCCTTGCATCGCAGGGAGCCTTTGCCGAACACATCAAGGTATTAGAACAACTGGATATAGAAGCTGTGCCCGTCCGTTTACCAGATGAAATCAAAGGAGTGGACGGGCTGATTATTCCGGGCGGGGAAAGCACGACTATCAGCCGGTTGATAACCGCCTACCATCTGGAAGAGGAGATAAAAACCCTGGTAAAAGAGGGGAAATCGATATTCGGCACCTGTGCCGGGATGATACTGCTATCTAAAGATATTTCCGGGAATACGACGAAGGCTCTCGACCTGATGAATATAAGGGTAAAAAGAAACGCCTTCGGACGGCAGCGCGAGAGCTTTGAGATAGATATATCGGTGCCAGTATTGGGAGAACAGCCCTTTCCGGCAGTGTTCATCCGGGCGCCGCTGATAGAACAATACGGAGACGGCGTTGAAGTGCTGGCGAAGCTGAATGACGGCACGGTAGTAGCGGCCAGACAGGATAAAATGCTCGTTACGGCATTTCATCCCGAGCTTACCGGGGATTACAGGTTTCACCGGTATTTTCTGGATATGGTATCCGGAAAAATTTAGTAAATATCAGGGGACGGGCATTTGGAGAAGACGGTAACCGACGACATGGAAGCCATGCTCGATATACTACCGCCGCGCATACGGCAGCCATTGAGTAAACAGAAAGATATTAAGAACCTGCTTGAAGTAATCCTCGACCTGGGACGCCCCGTGGAAGCTCGCTTTCCGGGTCGGGAGATGGAACTCGACAGCAAGGATGTCGAGGAAGTGGACATCGACTACGTGGTCACACGAATCGGGAGTTTCGGCGACGACAACCGGGCCGGTATCGAGCGTACGCTGCACCGAATCTCGGCGATTCGCAACCGCCAGGGACGCATTATCGGGCTTACCTGCCGTATCGGCAGGGCTGTTTTCGGTACCATTAAGATAATCGAAGATTTGGTGGAATCGGGGGAAAGTGTTTTGCTGCTGGGGCGACCGGGGGTGGGGAAAACGACCATGCTGAGAGAGGTCGCGCGCGTGCTGGCTGACGACGTGGACAAACGCGTCATTATCGTGGATACCTCCAACGAAATTGCCGGCGACGGCGATATACCGCACCCGGCTATCGGCCATGCCAGGCGCATGCAGGTAACCACGCCGAGCCTGCAACATGCGGTCATGATTGAAGCGGTCGAGAACCATATGCCGGAGGTTATCGTTATCGACGAGATAGGCACCGAACTCGAAGCCCTGGCAGCCAGGACTATCGCCGAGCGCGGGGTCCAACTGGTCGGAACGGCTCACGGCAATACGCTGGACAACCTCATGATGAACCCCACGCTGGCCGACCTTATCGGCGGGATACAGTCGGTTACGCTGGGTGACGAAGAAGCCCGTCGACGCGGTACGCAGAAATCAATACTGGAAAGGAAATCTCCCCCGACTTTTGACATCGTCGTCGAGATTCAGGACTTCGATAGAGTAGCCATTCATCCCGAAGTCGGCGAGGCGGTTGACGCTTTGCTACGCGGTACGCCTCTCGGTACAGAGATACGGTGGCTGGACGAAGAGGGCAATATCAAGATAGATAAGTCGGCGGTAGATGACGAGAAAGTCGTTAAGAAGAGAGAAAGCAGCACGCGCGAGACACAGCCGGTTAAAATGTATCTATTTGGCGTGAATAAGACCAGGCTGGCGCAAATAGCCAGAGAGATGAATATAGATGCGGTGATAATCGATAATCTGCGCAATGCCGGTATGTTCATAACGTCGCGGAATTACTATCAAAGAAAACCCCAGAAGATACACGATGCCGAGAACATGAACATACCCGTTTACGTCCTGAGGAGCAACACGCCGCCGCATATCAGGCAGCTTCTCAGTACGATTGTTAGCGGAGGGGTGAGTAAGTCGGAGTACTTCCAGAAGGCGATGAGTGAAGCTGAAGAAGCGGTTACGCAGCTCAGGGAAAACGAAGAAGAAGTCGTGGAGCTCAGTCCGCAGAGCTCATATATCCGCCGCTTGCAGCACCTTATTGCCCAGCGCAGCGACCTGTCCTCGCGCAGCCTGGGCAAGGACCCGGATAGAAGGGTCCGCATCTATAAAGAGCAGAAATAATTAACCAGCCGAGAAGAGAAAGGGAAGGCAGCTATGGCTCTGTTCATCACCTTTGAAGGCGGTGAAGGTTCCGGGAAGAGCACCCAGGCCAGGCTGCTGCACCGCCACCTGCAAAGACTGAATGTCCCCTCGTTATTAACGCACGAACCCGGCGTAACCGACCTCGGCAGGAAAATCACCCGCCTGCTGAAATGGTCGAAAGATACCACGATTTCCCCGATAGCTGAATTGCTGCTTTTTAATACCTCCCGCGCCCAGCTGGTCAGCGAAATAATAAAACCCGCCCTGCAAAGCGGGAATGTAGTTATCTGCGACCGCTATGCCGATTCGACGACGGCTTACCAGGGCTACGGGCGCGGTCTCGATTTGGCTACCGTCGAGGCGGTCAACAAAATCGGTATGTCGGGAGTCATCCCCGACATCACTTTTCTGCTGGATATGCCGGTTGAACAGGGAATGGCCAGAAAGAGTAAAAACAAGGACCGCTTCGAAATGGAGTCGGCTGCTTTTCACCGGCGTGTACGGGAAGGTTATCTTAAGTTAGCTAAACAAGAGTCAAGTAGATGGTTTGTCATTGACGCCGAAATTGAAAAAGAAGAAATAGCAGGTAAAATCTGGGAAAGAGTTAGACCTTTACTTCCGAAGTAAAAAGGGGGTGAGGTAGATAAACACCCGTCAGAAGCCGTCATTTACCGAAGAGAGGGCATTGCAAGCCCGGGGATACCGTTTTATCGCCGGTGTCGACGAGGTGGGTAGAGGCGCTCTGATGGGACCGGTAGTAGCGGCGGCGGTTATTCTCCCTTTAAACCTGAAAGCGCGCTGGCGAACCAGGGTAAGAGACAGTAAACAATTGAGCCCATCCGTACGCGAAAGCCTATCTCAATATATCCGGGAAAAAGCAGTTGCCACTGCCATTGGTGTCGTACCCCCTGAAGAAATCGACACCCTGGGAATAGCCAGGGCTACCCGCCTGGCCATGAAATCGGCCATAGAACAACTGGTGCCCGAACCGCAATACCTGCTGATAGACTATTTCCGATTATCGGAAGTAACCATACCGCAAAAGGGGATAACCTTCGGGGATAGTCTATGCTTTTCTATAGCCTGCGCTTCGATAGTAGCCAAGGTATACCGCGACCGGATGGTAAGCGAGATGGATGATATCTATCCCGGTTACCGGTTCGCCCGACATAAAGGCTATGGCACCAGAGAACACCTGGCTTATCTGCAAGACAGGGGACCCTGCCCGGCGCACCGTCGCTCTTTCAAGCCGGTAAAAGAAGCATTGGAATGCCGATTATGAAACGAAGAGAGCTGGGAATTCGCGGCGAGAAGATTGCTCAAGACTTCCTCGAGCAGAACGGGTATATAATTATCGAGACCAACTACCGCTGCTCCGAGGGTGAGATTGATATTGTAGCTCAGACAGGGGATACCCTGGTCTTTGTCGAAGTACGTACTAAAAGCAGCAGGAAATTCGGCACTCCCGAGGAATCGATAACGCATCGAAAGATGAAAAGACTGAATGCCGTGGCCGCTCACTACGGGCAGCACCGCGAAAACCTGCCGCTTTCACAGCGTATCGACGTCCTGGCTATTCAAATGGAAAAAAGTGGCAAATTATCACGCATCGAGCTGATAGAAAACGCCGTTGGTGAGTCGATATAATATAATCCTCTTTACCCTCCGAAAAGGCTGTGTTAGAATTTACCCATGGAAGCGATTTCAAAAGACACCCTGCGCATCATCGACGCCAACCTGAACCGCATCGGCGAGGGGCTCAGGGTCCTCGAAGAGATAGCGCGCCTCTCCTTAAACGATGCCTATTTGACCCAGCGGCTGAAGAATGTGCGTCACGATATTGTCAGGGTGGATAATAGCCTACAGCAAAAGCTTATTAACGCCCGCGACTCCGACGGCGATGTCGGCGCCGATATGCTGGTTTCCGGTGAAACAAAGCCGAGAGATACCAGGGATACGGTAATAGCCAACGCCAGGAGGGCCCAGGAGTCTTTGAGGGTTCTCGAGGAAATCGCACGGGTGCCGGATTTAAAACTCGACACGGGGAAGTATAAAAACACGCGCTTTTCTCTGTATTCGATTGAAAAAGAACTGCTGTTAAAAGTATCCCGACAGGACAAGTTGAGTAAGCTTACCGGCCTCTATGTTATTATTGATACCACCTGGCTGAAGGGACGCAGTCATGAAGAAGTTACCGCTCAGGTAATCCGGGGCGGCGCCAGGGTAATACAGCTGCGTGATAAAGACGGAAACAAGAAAGAGTTATTATCCATGGCAAGAGATATAAGAAACATGTGCCTGGAAAAAGATATCCTGTTCATCGTTAACGATTATCTCGATATAGCTTTGGCTGTCGATGCCGACGGACTGCACGTCGGACCGGAGGACCTCCCGGTGGGAGTAGCCAGGCAGCTATTGCCTTCGGATAAAATCCTTGGCGGTTCGGCGCGTACGGTTGACAGTGCTGCCGCCCTGAGTGCGGAAGGCGTCGATTATATCGGTGTCGGCTCCATGTTTCCCACCGGTACCAAGGAAGGTGCTGAAGTTGTGGGGATAGAGCGCTTGAGAGAAATCAAAGAAGCAGTATCCACACCGATAGTAGCTATCGGTGGTATTAACGAGAATAACATCAAAGATGTAATCAATACAGGAGCCGATGCGGTTGCCGTAATCAGCGCTGTTCTCGGGGCGGACGATATCGAAAAAGCGACGCGGCAACTGGCAAATGCCTTTGAAGGAGAGCGGGATGAATAATCTGGATTCAATCGCGGAACAGATAAGAAAAAGCCTTTCGGTCAAGGATGAAGCCAGGGAAAAAATGCTGCCGTTATGCCGCGATTCCATCCGGAATAGCAGCAACGCCATCAGGGCCGTACACCGCCAGGAGTTTAAACAGGCGGCGGAATTACTGCAGAAGGCGCAGAGTTTGATTACAGATGCCGAAAAGGCTGTTGCCGGTACCCGGGAACTCGCCAGTACCGGATTGATTCGTGACGCGCATAAAGAGTTTGCCGAGGCTACGATTACGCTGGCGCTGGTGAATGGGGAACCGCTTCCCGAACCGAAAAAGCTGGGTGTCGACGTTGCCGCTTATCTGAACGGACTGGGTGAGGCCGTCGGAGAGCTGCGACGCTACCTGCTCGACAGCATGAGGAGGGGTGACCTTTCCCGCGGCGAAGAGCTGCTGGGTATCATGGATGATATCTACAGCACCCTGGTTACCATGGACTACCCGGATGCCATCACCAGCGGATTGAGGCGGACTACCGATATGGTACGTGGTGTGCTCGAAAGGACACGCAGCGACCTTACCCTGACTATCCGGCAGCAGGAACTTGAGAAGAAACTGGTGAATCTGCCAGGTAGTGTTCCGGCAAGTATCGAGGAAGCCATGTCTGAAGAAAACGCGCCCGAATCTCAGCAGGAGGGACCCGTTCTCGACAGCAATCAGATGGATGTCTATGACGCACTGGTGGAATGGCGCCAGAAAAAAGCCACCGAAGAGAACCTTACCACGAATATCATCGCCAGGAATTCGATGTTAAAGGAGATTATCAATATCAATCCTTCAAATATCCGTGAGTTGATGGAAGTAAAGGGGTTCGGCGAGAGAAGAGCGAATAAATACGGTAGAGATATTATTAAAATACTGAAAAAGCGGTTTTAATTGTATTTTATAGTCGGTTGACCTTAATATCCGAATATGATAGACTACGAAAAATCAGACAGTGAGTATTATTCAGACAGATTGTAAATCATCAAAAGGGGGTGTAGATAGCCTCCTTTTCTTTTATGAAGACATGACATAAATACACAGGAGTAGACACTATGGAAGATTGGGCATTAATGCTGCTGGTGATTCTCGGAGGGCTGTTGGGGCTGGCTTTTGTAGTCTACCTGGCATATTTCATCATTCGTGAGAGCGAAGGCAATCCCAGGATGAAAGAAATCTCCACGGCCATCCGCCAGGGTGCCATGGCATTTCTACGTCGAGAGTTCACTACCCTGGCGGTTTTTACCGTGATTATATTTATCGTTTTGGCTATTTTTATCGAACCCCGACCGTTTGTCGCCGTAGCATATCTGGCGGGGACGATAACGTCGGCTCTGGCAGGCTGGCTGGGAATGAATATCGCCACCAAAGCCAATGTCAGGACGGCTCATGCCGCCATACACAGCTGGGCGAAGGCACTTAAAATTGCTTTTTCCAGCGGCGCGGTGATGGGTTTCTGCGTGGTCGGACTGGGACTGCTGGGTCTGGCTATTGTCTCCTTTATCTGGGATGCCGGTGACCCGGATAATTTTCACGTCTGGCTGGGTTTTGCTTTCGGGGCTTCGTCGGTGGCTTTATTCCTGAGGGCCGGCGGCGGCATTTTTACCAAGAGTGCCGATGTGGGCGCCGACCTGGTAGGCAAGATAGAACACGGCATCCCCGAAGATGACCCGCGTAATCCGGCCGTAATCGCCGATAACGTGGGTGATAATGTCGGTGACGTTGCCGGTATGGGCTCCGATTTATACGAGTCATATGTGTCCGCCATCGCAGCATCGATGGTACTGGGGGTAATTGCCCTGGATACGCAAACCGGGATGTTTATGCCGCTCTGCTTGGCCGCGGCGGGTATTGTCGTCTCGATAATCGGGGCTTTATCCGTCAGGCCGAAGGAGATTAAAGCACTCGACTTCGAGAAACAGGTAGCCAGAGCTCACGCAACGATGAATACGGGCGTATACGTCAGCAACATCCTGATGATAATCGCCAGCCTCTTCATTATCTGGGGCTTCACCGGCGAGTTCAAATATTTTTGGGCGCTGATATCGGGCCTGATTGCCGGTTTTCTCATTGCCCAGGCAACGGAATATTACACCTCGGCGGAACGTGGTCCTACGAAGAAAATAGCCAGGTCGGCTCAGAGCGGTGCAGCAGTAGTTATTATCGAAGGTATCGCTACCGGTATGATGAGTACCATATTTCCGGTGCTCCTGGTGGCCATCGCCACGATTCTGGCTTATGTCTTCGGCGGTTTACTGGGGATTGCCATCGCCGCCATGGGTATGCTAATTAACCTCGGAATGCTGCTGGCAATGGACTGCTACGGTCCCATCGCCGATAATTCGGCCGGTATCGCCGAGATGGCAGGACTGGGCAAAAATGTACGCGAACGCTGCGAGGCGCTGGATGCAGTAGGTAATACGACAGCCGCCCTGGGCAAAGGATTCGCCATTGCTTCGGCGGCGCTGGCCTCCCTGGCTTGGCTGGCCACATATTTTCAAGTGGCTAAAATAGAAATCGCCAGTCTGACAAATGTTGACGTTATTACCGGTGTATTAATCGGCGGTATGCTGACCTTCGTTTTCAGCGCCCTGGCGATGAAGGGCGTCAGTGACGGCGGTTATGCCATTGTTGAAGAGGTGAGACGGCAGTTCCACGAGATAAAGGGGCTGATGGAAGGCAAAGCCAAACCGGATTACGTGGCCTGCGTTAATATTGCTACTAACAAAGCGTTAAGAGCGATGTTGATACCGGGCATACTGGTGATTGTCGTACCGCTGATACTCGGTTTCACGCTGGGTCCGGCAAGCGTTGCCGGTCTGCTGGTGGGGGCTCTCCTGACCGGGTTCCTGATGGCGGTGATGATGGCCAATTCCGGGGGAGCCTGGGACAATGCCAAGAAATACATCGAGTCCGGCGCTCATGGAGGCAAGGGAAGCCAAGCCCATAAAGCCTCGGTCGTCGGGGATACCGTCGGCGACCCTTTCAAGGATACGGCCGGACCTTCTCTGAACATCCTCATCAAGCTGGTAGGCAAGGTTGCCGTCATCTTCGGTCCTGTTTTCGTAGCGTCGATAGTGCTTTAATACCGGCAAGATAACATGGCAGGTGAATAATATGGGAGATATTTTAAAAGGTAAAGTAGCGGTGGTGGCCGGCTCCGGCCAGGGTGTGGGGAGGTCTATTGCTCTAGCCCTGGCGGAAGAAGGTGCCAGGGTAGTGACCAATAACCGTGCCAAAAACTCGAAGACGAGGGCTCTTATTGAAGATGCGCAGTTAGAGTCCATGGATGCGGAAAAAAGAGAGCAGTTCGAGAAACAGACGGAAGCTATCAGCGGCGATGCCGGGACGACAGCACAATTAATTAAAGAGAGGGGTGGGGAGGCAACGCCTTTCTACGGCGATATCTCGGATTTTAACGTCGCCGAAAAGCTGATTCAAACAGCCGTGGACGCTTACGGGAGTATCGATATCCTGGTAAACGTGGCCGGATCTTTCGGGTTCAGCCGGATAGAGAAAATGACCGAAGAACTCTGGGATAAGGTGACTTTAGTAAAACCCAAGGGTTATTTCAACTGCATACGCCATGCCGCTCCGCACATGATGAAAAAGAAATGGGGGCGGATTCTCAACTGCACGTCCAAGGCATGGCTCGGCGATGTAATCAAGCATGCTGAATACTGCGCCGCCAACGCCGGGGTGGTGGGTCTCACCAAGGCTGTGGCTATCGAGCTTTACAGCTACGGAATTACCTGCAACGCGTTTTCACCCTGGGCTAAGACCCGGGCTTCTTACGAGCTGGATACATATTCTGCGGCCGTAGATGAAGACGACAGCCCCTTCCTGAGGAAAATGCCGAGTATACCGGGCGGCCGTTCGATGGCGGATATCACTCCCGGTCCAGAGTTTATAGCGCCGTTCCTGGTTTACCTGGCTACCGATGCAGCTAAAGACATCAGCGGTTCGGTGTTCAGTCTGGGAGGAAATACAATCGGTATGTATTCGGAACCGATTATATCCAGAAATCTGGTGAAATACGGCGAGAGACCCTGGACGCTGGAGGAACTGATGACGCAGGTGCCGCGGGGACTGCTGGCAGGTTATCAAAGCCCCGCCGCAAATCCAATGTAATATTTTGTCATTGCGAGTCCTTCGTAAGAATGATGAAACAATCCGCTACTTCGGGTTTACGGATTGCTTCGCTTCGCTAGCAACGATAAATCGTGTGTTTTTATAGTGGCGCCAGGATAACCGAACGCGGTTTTTCCTCCATGGTTTTTACCAGTTCGGAGACGGGACCGTACATCATGCAGGTAGCCTGGCAATGCTTCACACAGGCGGGTAAATCGCCGTCTTTGGTCCTATCCGCGCAGAGGTCGCAGAACCTGGTGGTAAAAGGGATAAAGTCGAGGTGTACCTTGTCGGGGCCGACCGTCTCGATTTCATCTACCCTGATGCCGACCATGCCGTCGGAGAAATTGTGCTCTTGCTTGCAGGCTACCTCGCAGGCGTGGCAGCCGGTACAGTATTCATATTCAATAAGTAAGCCGTTACGAGCCATGGCTACTCCTTTCAGTCCCTAATCCTGGTAACGCGACAAAGGCTTGACCGGTAATCGGTACCGCCGAACCCCGACTTGCCTTGATTACCCATAGAAGTAAGATTATTGATGTTATAGTCCCAGGTGCTGAACAGGTTGGGGGCTTTACCCTCTGTCTCAGGCAGCCACCAGCCGTGGGGTGCGGTAACGACCTTTGGGTGGGCGGTGGCGGTGACCTTAGCCTTCATTTTAACCCTGCCCCGCTTGTTCTCGATATAGACCCACTCTCCGTTACTGATGCCGAGTTCCTCAGCCGTCTTATCGTTAATTTCACACATGGGGTACGGGTCAAGCTCGCGGAGCCAGGGAATCATGCGGTGCTCCGAATGGAAGAAGACCGGAGAACGCCGTCCGGTGGTAAGGATAAGCGGGTAGTCTTTAGCGACATCGGGCGTGGCGACATAGCTCTCAGCGGGTTCTTCGTAATAGGGCAGAGGGTCGAGTCCCCACTCTTCATAACGCTTGGAGTAAAGCTCAACCTTGCCGGTAGGCGTATCGAATCCGGGCTGACCGTCCTGACGCAGCAGACCTTTTTCATACCGGTAATAGGGCCGGGTAGGATGCCCTTCAGGCGGGAATTCCCATCCTCCCTTCGCGGCTAAAGTATCGAAATCAGTATTACCGTCCTTGAGGCGGTCATTGATAAGGTCTTTTACGGTATCATATGGAATCGGATTGGTAGCCAGCCGTTTGGCCATTTCCAGATTAATCTCCCAGTCGGACTTGCACTCGCCGACAGGGTCGACGGCGGGCTGGGTGACGCAGAGCGGCTGCCACCAGGAACGGAAGCTCTCCTTCTCGCAGAAGGAAACGGCGGGGAGGAAGATATCCGCCAGAGCCATCGAGGTTGGGTTCTGGAAAAGGTCAACACAGACGACGAAATCCAGCTTCTTCATGGCTTCGTAATGACGTCGTGGGTCGGCGGCCTGACCGCCAAGGATATTGGAGGTCTGTATCCAGGCACCCCTGACTTTATAGGGTTGGCCGGTCTCCAGTTGCTCGATAAGGACGTCGGGCTGTACCCATCCCCGGAAATTCTTAATCATGGGATAATCGTTAGCGCCGATTCTCTTCTCGTTAAGCTTTTTAACGAGTTCCTCGCCGTAGAGCTTGGTAAGCTCGGCGGAACTGAAGGGATAGGTGGTAACGCCGTGAGAGTTCTTGGCGATGACGTTGCCGCCGGGATTATCAATATTTCCGGTAATAGACCACAGCTGGTTAATTGCTTGAGCGACAACGCTACCCGCGGGCATGGCATCCACCGGCTCGCCCCACTGTATCGCCGAGGGTTTATTCTGAGCGTAAAGTCGGGCAGCTTTCCTGATAAGGTCGGCAGGTACCCAGGTAATTTCCTCGACTTTTTCCGGAGGGTATTCCTGGACTCTCTCTTTCAACTCGTCGAAACCGTAGCACCACTTCTCGACGAATGCTTTATCGTAAATGCCTTCGTTAATAATAACGTTGAGCATACCCAGGGCGATGGCGCCGTCGGTGCCGGGTCGGTTCTGCAAATGGACATCAGCACGGCAGGAAAACCAGGTAGAACGGGGGTCGATAACGATGAGCCTGGAGCCCCTCTTCATGCAGTCGATTATCCAGTGTCCGAAAAAGCCATCGTGGCAGCCGGCAATGGGATTCTGCGCCCAGATGATGATATACTTGGGCGGCTCCCACTCTTTGGAATCGTAACGTTCCTCCAAAAACTGGGAGGCGTCCAGAACGCAGTAGGCTCCCTGCGTGGCGAACATGGCGCCGAGTCGGGGTGTGTAGCAGGCGTGACCGGCCAGTCCTACCTGAACCCAGTTGGGACTGCCGTAGGCATACATCAAGAAGGTGATGGGCCCGCCGATGTCCCGGCCGGTGCCCTGACAGAAAATAACCGACTCCGCTCCGTATTTATCACGGATATCCTTGAGCCTGGTCTCGATGGTGCCGTAGGCTTCGTCCCAGCTGATGGGCTCCCATTTACCTTCACCGCGTTCCCCGACTCGCTTCAGAGG
Organism: uncultured Dehalococcoidaceae bacterium; assembly: GCA_964503235.1. Lineage (GTDB taxonomy): Bacteria > Chloroflexota > Dehalococcoidia > Dehalococcoidales > RBG-16-60-22 > W425. Next base: position 28,272 of record CAZCZJ010000004.1, read on the forward strand.
GGTGGTAACGCGGTCGGGGTGGTACATGTATTGCGGTAGAGCCAGCCCCTTGGGGCAGAGCCTTCCCTGGTTGAAGGGGTGATTCTTGTCACCCTCGACACAAATTACCTTGCCGTCTTTAACGTAAATCTCAGCCCCGCATCCTCCGTGTGAGCCGCACCCGGCCGACCACATGGCGGAGAGGACAATCTTATCTGCATCTTTCGCCATAAACTGGCTCCTTTCTCAAAGCTGGGAATTTATAGCTGTCACTGTAAATATTATAAGTTCGGGAGCGTGGCTGTCAAATCTGGGGAGGATTTTTAGGTTTGATTTTGGATGAATGTTTACGCTCATCCCCTTTATCCCCCTCTCAAACAGATAGATTTTTATTCCCCATTTTCCACCTGTTTGAGAGGGGGAGATATAAGTAAGAGGGGCTTTCGCCCCTCTTCGCAGGCTACTCCCCATTTGGGCGGGGAAAGATATTAAATTATGGGTAATAAGGAACGGGAATATTATCGGACGAGAAGGAGATGCTGCGAGGGAGGCCGGGTGGGAAAAGATAACAAAGCGGGGGGAGGGGAAAGAGCATCCGGTATTTCCCAAAACCAGACAGGGCTATTCTACAACCAAATATTACGGGCGACTTACAGCTACAAATGTTGCTTTGAAGGGTAATTTCTGTTAAGATTTTTATGTGGAAATATCCATCAGAATTATTCCTGTGTTCACATTACCTCCTTCATCCCATACCAGGTATGATTTTTTGAATTTTACTACCCTACACTATTAACCTAAGGAGATTTTGGTATGACAGAAAAGAAAAGAGCAGTAATCGTCGGTGGTGGAACGAGCAAATTCGGCGTCAGGCAGGCAACCATACATGACATGATTCAGGAGGCCGCCAGGGCTTGCGCCGACGACATACCCAGACTAAAGCCGTCGGATATCGACGGTCTTATCATTGCCACGACCATGGCGGGTCGGCATTCATCGGCATTGAACACGGCGCCACTGGTCGTGCACCGACTCGGACTGAGTCCGACCTCTATCTGCATCAGACTGGACACACTGTGTGCCGGCTCCAATTCCGCGGTAATCGTCGCCAAAGGACTGATAGAAAGTGGTATCGCCGAGGTCATCCTGGTGACCGGAGCCGAGAAGGTCTATGCGCCGCAGCGCTGGGAGACCAACTATACGCAGTTGATGGTCAACGACCACGACTGGGACTCGGCGATGGGTCTGGGTGTACCCCCGCCATTCTTCGCTATGATCGCCCGGATGCACATGAAGAGATACGGCACCACCAAGGAGCAAATGGCGCATGTCTCGGTGACCAACTACACCTACGGCACCGACAGCCCTAAAGCCCACTTCGGCGGCAGGTCTCTAACGATGTCGGAGGCGCTGGAAGCCAGGATAATCGCCGAGCCTTTCGGGCTGTACGACTGCTGCCCGCTCTCCGACGGAGCGTCGGCTATCATCATTGCCTCGGAGGAGAGAGCCAGAGAGCTATCGGACCGACCGCTGGTCTACCTGCGCGGCACCGGTCAGCACGCCACCCACAGCATGTCGGCCGGCTGGCCCGGTGATACGCTGGCTGAGTGGCCTCATCTGAAAACGGCCGGCGAGGTAGCTTTTAAGAATGCCAAACTGACCCCCAAGGACATCGACGTCGCTCAGACCCACGACTGCTTTACCATCTCGGAGATTATCGAGCTGGAAGAGCTCGGTTTCTGCGCGAAAGGCGAGGGCGGTGAGTTCGTCGCTTCCGGGGCTATCAAGCTTGATGGCGCCATACCCACCAATACCGACGGCGGGCTCCTCGTGTACGGGCATCCCTTCGGTGCCTCCGGGGCGCGCCAGGCGCTGGAGATAAACAAGCAGCTCCAGGGCCGCGCCCTCCACCAGGTGAAGGACGCCAAGTTCGGGCTGACGCATAACCTCAGCGGTACCTGCGCTCAGCATACCGTGGTCATCTACGGTAGAGAACCAGTAGATTAATCGGTACTTAAATATTACCAAAGGAGAAGAGAAATGGCTGATTTACAGAAGGCAGAGATAGTGGGCACCCCGGCTATGGAAGGCACCTATATATCGGAAATGGATATGTGGCCTTTCGAGTGCCAGGAGTTTAACCGTATCTATCCTTTTTACGATAATCTCAGGGCGGGCAAGTTCACCACCACCAAGTGCAAAGCCTGCGGACATATCGCTTTCCCCCCTGGTGTAATCTGCCCCAAGTGCTGGTCGGAAGACCTGGAGTGGGTGGAGTTACCACAGCGGGCCAAGGTCGTCTGCTTTACCGAGACGCAGGCAGGGGCCCCCATCGGTTTCCCGTCGCCCCTTATCATGGCCTGGCTGACATTCGGTGAGGACACGCCGCTGAAACACCTGCTGGGACGAATCATAAACTGTAAAGAAGGTGAGCTTAAAGAAGGTGACGAGGTAAAGTTCGTTGTTTTTGACGTCCCTTCCCATCCCATAGATGTAAAAAGAGATACCGCAATTCGCGACCGTGTTTACTATGCTTTCGAACCTGTGAAATAGTAGCTCCAAAACCCGGTAATACTTGTAGAAGGGGGATATATGCCGTGAAAGAGATAAAAAACGTTACCGTGCTGGGCGCCGGTTCCATGGGAGCTCTGATAGCTGCACTGGCCGCTGAAGCCGGATATAAGGTAAAAATCAGGGATATCGAGGAGAAATACCTTGACCGCGGCCGCGACACGCTAAACAGTGTCTATGACCGGCGTATCAGCCAGAAAAGAATGACGGAAGCGGATAAAAAAGCCATCCTCGACCGGATGACTTTCCTGGTAGATGTTAAGGAAGCGGTCAAGGACGCCGACATTATCATCGAAGCCGTGCCCGAGATAATGGACCTGAAGAAGAGCGTACTAAAAGAATCTACGGCATTGTGTCCTGACGACTGCGTCTTCGCCACCAACACCTCCTCGCTGAGCATCGCCGAGATAGCCACGGCAGCCAAGAAACCGGGTAATGTGGTCGGTACGCATTACTTCAACCCGCCGAGTCGGATGACTTTACTGGAAATCATCCAGCATGACAAAACAAGTAAAACAGCTATTGAGATTGCGGAGAAGGTAGCGATAGCCATGGGACGGGCGGTCGTTCATGTTACCGACGTTCCCGGATTCATCGCCAACCGGATATTCTGCAATATGGCTAACGAAGCCGACTGGGCCCTAGCCCGGGGTGAAGCCAAGGATGCCTTCGAAATAGACTCTGCCATTAAATACAAGCTGGGAATGCCCATGGGTATGCTGGAGCTCCAGGACACCCTCGGCGGGGGCTCTATCGATACCCAGTTCCACGTCATGGAGTATTTCGGCGAGACGATGGGCAAGAGCTACGGTCCCGCTCCCATACTGGAAAAATGTTTTAAAGCCGGTAATTACGGTCAGAAGACCGGTAAAGGTTATTACGACTGGTCAAAGGGAAAGACCAACGAAATCCCCATGAATGCCGGGGCGGACTTCGACCCGATAAGGGTGCTGGCTACGGCGGTCAACGAAGGCGTCAAGCTTATTGAGATGAAAGCCACCACCATGGAAGAGATAGATACGGCCGTTCTTCTCGGTCTCAACTACCCGAGGGGCCTTTTCAGAATGGCCGATAGCGTCGGGCTGGATAATATCGTCAATGAACTTGACCGTCTCTATAAAAAATATAAGAAAGAAGAGAGATATAAAGTATCTCCCATCCTGACGAAAATGGTGAAACAGGGAAAACTGGGCCGGAAAACCGGCCAGGGATTTTATTCATACAGGCCTTCAGAATATGAATTCGTTAAATTAGATATCAATAAAGAGACTAAAGTGGCCAAGCTTATCCTCAACCGACCCAACCGCGCCAATGCCTTCAATGCCGATTTCATGACGGAGATAGATAAAGCTCTGGGTGAACTGGAGAACAACGATAACGTACGGTGCGTCGTTATCACCGGTGCCGGAGCCAACTTCTGCGGCGGCGCCGATTTTGCTGCCTTTGCCTCCGGTCAGGTGGAAGCCGCCATTAACTTCAGCGAAGCCCCCCATGACGTTTTCACCCGGATAGAGATTTTCCCGAAACCGGTAATCGCCGCCGTTAACGGACCGGCCATGGGCGGCGGACTGGAAATGGCTTTAGCCTGCGATATCAGGATAATGAGCAAGTCAGCCATGGTAAGACTCCCGGAATTGACCCTCGGGCTGCTGCCCGGTGCCGGAGCCACCCAGCGTCTCGGTCGACTTATCGGCTGGGCACGCGCTAAAGAGATGATATTGTTATCCGACCCGGTCAACGCCGATAAAGCCCTCGAATGGGGTCTGGCCAACTACATAGCCGAACCGAAAGATTTTATGAAGCTGGTTGATGATACTGCCGTTAAGCTGGCAGAGGGTGCGCCGCTGGCTCAAAAACTGGCTAAAAACCTTATCTATTACGGCGCCCAGGCCGACCAGCGTACCGCCCTTTACCTGGAGGCGGCTATATCCGGTGACATCGCCTTAACCGAAGACCTGAACGAGGGGATTGTAGCCATGTACGGCCGGCGCAAGCCCAAATTCACCGGCAAGTAAGGAGCCTTTATTTTGGACTTTGTATTTACTCCGGAAGAAGAGGCTTTTCGTCAGGAAGTCGCTTCATTTCTCGATAAAGAAGTCCCGAAAATTTACCGGGAAAAGAAGCTGACATTTTTCGACATGTCCAGTCAGGAAGACTGGATTCAGGTCCACCGGTCTATGGCGGAAAAACTGGGGGAGAAGGGGTGGATTTCTTTACATTGGCCCAGGGAATACGGCGGTCAGGATAAATCACCGTTTCACCGGCTAATCCTCAGAGAAGAGCTAACCCGCTATCATTCGCCCGGCTATGATTCTATCGGAGCGGGCATCGTCGCACCGGCATTGCTTCTTAAAGGGAGTGACGAACAGAAGAAGCAACACCTGCCGGGAATAGCTTCCGGTAAGGTGATATGGTGCGAGACTCTAAGCGAGCCCGGTCACGGTTCCGACCTCGCCTCTATCGAAGTGTTCGCCAAAGAAGAAACCGACTGCTTCGTCGTTAACGGGCAGAAGATATGGACTACCAATGGACATTTCGCTGACTGGAATGCCCTGGTGACGCGGACCGACCGCGAGGTCGACCCCAAATACCGGGGGCTTACCTTTTTCCTGGTCGATATGAAGACACCCGGAATAACGGTTAATCCCATCATCAACATGGCGGGACACCACGAGTTCAACGAGGTATTTTTCGATGACGTGCACATTCCCAAAGGGAATATCGTCGGCGGACTCAACCGGGGATTTTACGTGGTCATGTCTTTACTCGATTACGAGCGTACGTCGGATACGGTCTATGCATTCGCCGATATCTATCTGAAAGACCTCGCCGGGTACGCCCGTAAAAACAACCTGCTGACGCCGGTACTGGAAAGCCGGATGGCACAGCTCATTGCCGACTGCGAAGTAGCCCGATTGCTTCATTATTACGTTACCTGGATGCAGAGTCAGGACAAAGTGCCCAACTACGAATCGGCCATGAGCAAGATGTACAGCTTTGAGCTAAACCAGCGGGTTGCGGAGTTCGGTATGGAGCTACTGGGACAGTACAGTCAGCTGACCGAAGCATCGCCTCTGGTGCCCATGTACGGCCGAATACCTTCCTGCTATTACCGCTCGTTCGGCTACAGTCTGGAACAGGGCACTTCAGAAATTGACCGCGATGTCATCGCTCAGAGGGGACTGGGACTACCCCGCCTGCGCTGACCATTGTTTAAATTACGGAGGATTAATTTGGATTTCGCTCTCAACGAACAGCAGGAAATGATGCAGTCTCTCGCCAGAGACTTCCTGTCTGACGAGTACACCGATAAAGTACTCAAAGCCATGGTTGAGGACGAAAAGGGGCATACGCCCGAATTGTGGCAAAAGCTGGCGGCGGTAAACCTCACCGGGCTGGCGATACCGGAAGAGTACGGCGGTGTGGGCGATTTCCTCGATTTGATTGTGGTGCTGGAAGAGATGGGACGTGCCTGCTTCATCAGTCCCTTTTTCACCACGGTAGTATTGGGAGCTTCGGCAATTATGGAAGCGGGCAGCGGGGAACAGAAACGGCAGTATTTACCAGCTATCGCCGAGGGCAAATCTATCATCACTCTAGCTGTAACCGAATCATCGGGTAGCTATGCACCGGAAGCCATTTCGTTAAAAGCAGCACAAAATGGTAGTGATTATATTCTTAACGGTGCGAAACTATTTGTGCCTGATGCTCTCGCCGCCGACCATATAATCTGCGCCGCCCGCACGAGAGAAGCGTCCGACCCACAAAAGGGGATTTTACTAATAATACTTGACATAAATGTACCGGGGGTTCATATAAAACCTCTCAAGACGGTATCCGGGGATAAGCAGTGTGAATTAACGTTCACCGATGTTAAAGTCTCTATAGATAACGTCCTGGGCGAAGCGGACAAGGGCTGGGCATATATAGATAGAATAATGCAGAAAGCCAATGTCGCCCGGTGCGCCGAGAGTGTAGGGCTCTCCCAGCAGGCTTTGAACATGGCGCTGGACTATGCCAAGGAGAGGATAGCTTTCGGGCATCCGATCGGGGCTTTCCAGAGTATTCGACATCGCTGCGCCGATATGCTCATCGATGTCGACGGTTCCCGGCTCGTGACTTATCAGGCAGCCTGGTTAATTAACGAAAGTCTGCCAGCTGAGAGAGAAGCAGCTGCCGCTAAAGCCTGGGTAAGCCAGGCTAGTCGGCGTGTGATGAACTCGGCTCATCAGGTTCACGGCGCCATCGGTTTTACCGAAGACCATATCCTGCATTACTACACCAAGAAAGCCAGGTTTAATGAGTTCAGCTTCGGGGATGCTGACTACCATTTTGAGAAACTCTTAACACATTATAAATAATTTGATTATGGTTAAAGGGTGCTTACTTCACCCCTTTATCCCCTCTCAAACATAATATAAATCGAGCCTTTAAAATAAACCTGTTTGAGAGGGAGACAAAAGGGTTGAGCATGTAAAAACAACCAAATGCAAACGGAACTTAAATTAATCGGATGTATCTTTAGCTTTGTATTATTACTTCGTAAATGATAAGATTGTGAGCGATGACGAACCAGCAACACACGGTTGTTTTCCAGCCTTCAGGCCTGCGTGGTAAGGTAGCTGATGGCGCGACAATACTGGAGGCTTCAAGAAAGCTCGGGGATGGCATTGAAAGCGTCTGCGGCGGCAAGGGTACCTGCGGGAAATGCCAGATAAGAATCGAAAAGGGGTACTTCGCTAAATACGGCATTAATTCATCGACTGCTTCCGTAAAGACGATAGGTGAAGCTAACGAGAAATTTCTGAGCAAGACACAGTTCAGGCAGGGTTACCGTATGGCCTGCGAGACTCGAATTTACGGGGATATTGTCATCTTCATACCGGAAAAGAGCCGCAAGGGAAAACAGGTAATCCGCAAGGAAATCACCGTCAGTAATATCAAACTGAATCCCGCCGTTAAAAAATACCCGGTCAAGCTTAAGCCCGCCACTCTGCACGACCCCCTCGGAGACTTCGAGCGACTCCAGGCAGTACTTGCCAGGAAGTTTAAACTACGTAATCTGACTATAGATTATCCCACCCTACGGAAACTACAGAACACCGTACGCGAAGGCCACTGGCAGGTCTCAGTATCTATATGGAATGGCCAAGAAATAATCGATGTTACCCCGGAACAAACGGACAAGTCCTACGGGCTGGCAATAGATATAGGCACGACGACGGTTGCGGGCTATCTCTGCGACCTTACCACCGGTGAAGTACCGGCCACCGCAGCTATGATGAATCCGCAGGTAGCCTATGGCGAAGACGTCATGTCGCGCATCGGCTACACGGTCAAAAACAAGGACGGACTCAAGCAGATGAACCGTTCGATTATCAAGGGATTGAACCAAGTCGCCGGTAAAGCCGCCGCCAGGGCAGGCATCAAGCGCACGGAAATAATCGATATGACGGTAGTCGGGAATACCTGTATGCACCATCTGTTCCTGAATATTGACCCTCAATACCTGGGTAAAACGCCGTTCTCTCCGAGCATTCATCACTCGCTGGATATCAAGGCGCGCGACCTGGGACTTCGGATAGCCCCGGGCGCCTATGTGCATGTCCTGCCGATTGAAGCCGGATTTGTCGGCGCGGACAATGTCGGTGTGCTTATTGCCGAGGAACCCTATAAACAGGACGATATGTTACTTATAATCGATATCGGTACCAACGGCGAACTGATTCTGGGCAATAGACAGAAACTTCTTTCAACCTCCTGCGCCACCGGGCCCGCTTTCGAAGGAGCCGAGATAAAGCACGGTATGCGGGCTGCCCCGGGCGCCATCGAAAAAGTTAAGATAGACCCGGAGACGAAAGAGGTGCAGTTCAAGGTAATCGGCAACGAACACTGGAATACCGAGGTGAATAATATCGGGGCCCGCGGCATCTGCGGCTCGGGGATATTTGACGTCGCTGCCCAGATGTTCCTGTCGGGTATCATCGACAAAGGCGGCAGATTTAATACCCGGATAAAGTCACCCCGGCTGAGGCAGAGAGGCAACCAAACGGAGTTTGTCATTGCGTGGGCTAAGGAAACTGCTATCAATCAGGACATCGTCGTCTGCCAGAAGGATATCCGGGCGATACAGCTCGCCAAGGGAGCCATGTATTCCGGCGCTAAAATAATGATGAACCGCCTGGGCGTTTCCAAGATTGATAGAGTCATTTTGGCGGGGGCTTTCGGTAGTTATATCGATAAAGAATCGGCGGCCGTAATCGGCCTTTTCCCCGACTGTGCCGTGGAGAATGTAAATGCGGTCGGCAACGCCGCCGGTGACGGCGCCTGCATGGCATTACTCGATATGAGAAAACGGAAAGAAGCCGATGTTCATGCCAGGAAGGTGGAGTACGTGGAATTGACCGTCGAGCCCGATTTTCACAACGCTTTTACCCGGGCGCTGAATTTCCCTCATGCCGAGGACAAATTCCCCCACCTTAAGCACCTGCTCCCAAGTAAAGAGTAGTGTAAGGAGGTTGAGATAATGAAAAAACTAGCCCAAGACATGTCCATTTATAACAAGTTTGATTTTGAAAAGCAACCTGTAGGCGCCAGGTTCTTAGCCACCCGGCCCGAGGGAATCGAGCAGCTGGACAAGAGTCTGTCCTTCTGCGAAATGGTCAAGGAAGCGCAGGAGAGGGGAACACCATTTTACTTCGCCAAAGAGAATGAGACCTGCTTTGGAAAAGCACTGCTGGGAATGGAGGACCTGCCCGCGTTCGCTGAAGCCGGAGAAATAGGTGTTCGACTCGAAATCTTCCAGGATGCGCGGGCTAACAGCCACCTCTATCAAGAGCTTTACGTACTACCAAGGGGTATCTGTAACTATGTTGCTTTCTCCACGTTAGATAAACTGGAATTCGAGCCGGACCTCTTAATAGTCCTGGCAAATGCAAATCAGGCAGAAATCGTGCTGAGGGCGATGAGCTATTCAACCGGAGCACTACGTGAGTCCAAGTCAACGGGAGTACTGGGATGCGCCTGGCTTTACAATTATCCCTACCGGAGCGGTAAAGTGAATTTTACCGTTACCGGGCTGGCATTCGGCATGAAAGCCAAAGAGGTATTCGAAGCGGGGCAGATACTAATCTCTATCCCCTATAACTGGATACCGGTAATCACTCAGAACCTGAAGGAAATGAAATGGGTTCTTCCGTCATACACGGAGGGCAGAGAGAAGTTCCTGATACGCGAGAAAACGAACATAGACGAATTAGCCCGTATGATGGAGAATCCCTAGACAGTTAGGGGGCAGGATAATGATAGCGGCAATCGTGAAATTCCAATTGAAGGACGAAGTACGGGAACAGTTAGCCGATATTAACGTGGCGCGGGAGCATATCCAGAAGGTCGTGGAAGGCTGCCGGAAAATCCCCGGTCTTAAAGAGAAGTTTTTTATCATGGACCCGGTGACGTACGCGCAGGGCGCCATGCTCATCTGGAAATCCCGTGAATATTTCGAAGCCTACCTGAAGTCCGACGAATACAAGGAAACAGTCCTCGATATCTGCGAGGGTGAACCCAGCGTAGAGGTCTTTGCCCATACCGCCAACCTGACCGACGGCGTCCTTATATAATATATACAGCCATTATGTGACTATTGTCATTTTACCTGATAGCGGTGACGTGTTAGACTTATTAAAAGTACGATGAGTTATACCGTTTCTGATGTAAGTCTGGAAAACCTCAGCTCTCTCTATACCGATTCAAAGCAAAATCTGAACTGGAGTTCCGTATTTATAACGCCCGTATGGCTGCAGGTATGGTGGCAGGTATTCGGTACAGAGACAGATTTGTTTATCCGAGAGGTGCGGGACGATGATAAGTTAATCGGTGTGGCGCCGTTAATGGTAAAAGAGAATACGGCATACTTCATCGGTGGTACCGATGTTTGTGATTACCTCGATTTCATCATTTCTCCCGGTAGGGGGAACGAGTTTTTCACGGCACTTCTGGATGATTTTATAAATAGCGGGATACGGCAGCTGGACCTGAAGCATGTACGTCCCGATTCCACGGTGTACCGTTATCTGGTAAATACCGCCCGGGACAGGGGATACCAGGTAGAATGTCCTGCTGAAGACGTTTCAGTAGAGATGGAACTGCCAACTACCTGGGAAGAATACCTCGAGGTTCTGAACTCGAAGCAGCGGCATGAGGTAAAGCGTAAACTGAGGAGGCTATCGGAAGCTGGGGAGATTAACTATCGACTTATTGATGATATATCCGCCGTACCCGATTTTATGGACCAGTTTTTTAAAATGTTCACCGAGAGCCGTACCGACAAAGCGGAGTTTTTAACGAAACAGCGGGAGGCTTTCTTCAGGACACTAGTTGATAATATATCTGAAGCAGGATTATTAAGACTCGGCATTCTTGAGCTGGATGGCCGGGGTATGGCGTCGATTATCTGCTTCGATTATAATAATAGTATATACCTGTATAACAGCGGCTATGACCCGGAATATAACTATTTAAGTGTCGGTTTATTGAGCAAAGTACTCTGTATACAAAAAAGTATCGAGGCGGGAAGAAGAAAATTTGATTTTCTCAAAGGAGCCGAAGCCTATAAATACCACCTGGGCGGTAAGGAAATCCCGCTTTATCGGTGTGAGATAAGTATTACGTGATGTTAGGAAGCGAAGAAGAATATGGAAAAGAATGGTCTCAAAATAGCCATGCTGAGCGTACACAGCTGTCCGGTGGGTACCCTGGGAGCCAAGGACACCGGCGGTATGAGCGTTTACATACGGGAGCTTGCCCGCGAGCTGTGCAGTCAGGGACATGTAGTGGACGTCTATACCCGCGTGCATGACCCCGCCGACCCGCAGATTATCGGCCTCGGCGAGGGAGCCAGGCTGATACACATCAAAGCCGGACAGGAACTGGATATACATAAACTGGCCTTGTATTCGTACCTGCCCGACTTTGCCTGTAATATGGAGAGATACCGGAAAGACAACGATTTACACTACGACCTGGTATTCAGTCATTACTGGCTTTCCTGCTGGGTGGGGAAATACCTGCAGATGTGGTGGGGTGTCCCGCACGTTGCCATGTTTCATACGATGGGCGCTATAAAAAACGGCATCGGCATCGGTGAAGAGGAGCCCGAGCTACGTATCGTTACCGAGAGAGAGGCGGTTCAGGACAGCCATCGTATTATCGCCTCTACGGAAAGAGAAAAAGATGATATCGTTCGCTATTACGGAGCGGCGCCGGAGAAAATCGGCGTGGTTCCCTGCGGCGTGAACAGGGAGATTTTTAAGCCCTCGAACAAACAGTCAGCACGACGGCAACTGAAATTGAACGATGACAAAATACTCCTGTTCGTGGGTAGAATCGACCCTCTCAAGGGTGTCGAGCAGCTGTTAGAAGCAGTTTCATACCTGAGAGACATCGGTAGCCTGAGACTGGTAATAATCGGCGGTGACGAGGACAGCGACGATGCCGTGGTATGGTTGAAGGAGATGACCAGAGAGCTGGATTTAAAGGACAGGGTTACTTTCCATGGTCTGGTAAAACATAATGAATTACCCCTGTATTACAGCGCCGCTGATGTGACCGTCATGCCTTCTTATTATGAGAGTTTCGGACTGGTGGCCCTGGAGTCTTTAGCCTGCGGGACTCCCGTGGTAGCGACGGATGTCGGTGACATGAACAATATAATTCACCAAGGCGAGACCGGTTACGTCGTGCCGGATAACGACCCTCAAAAATTAGCCGATAAAATAGGCGAGGTGTTATCCAAATCACATGATAATGTGGAATCTGCCCTGGCTATCAGCGAATCGATAAACCGCTACGACTGGTCAAATATCGCCGAAATGATAACCCGGGAATTTTATAAAGTGTCCAGTCAAAAAATGATGCCGGTTGCCTAGTCGACTTCCTTTTCATACCACAGGTTTTTCGCCTGAAGTTCAAAGCCTATCGACCGGTATAGATTACAGGCGGAACGGTTTTTACTGTCAACACTGAGTGACGCCGTTTTGACGCCTTTTTTCATGAGATAAGCCAGTCCGGCCATAAGCGCTTTCCTGCCGATGCCCTTACCCTGGTAGTCAGGGTCAGCGCCGAGCATATGAATGATGCCTTCTTGTTCACTATCGTTATAAACAGACGGCGCCGTCTCTACCCAGCAGTAACCCACGATTTTACCATCATGGCAAACGAAAATTACCTTCTCCGGGGAGAACCCCCCGAGCCTGGTATAGTAGGTTATCGTTTCCGTCGTGTTGGGATTATAGCCCCACTGCCCTTCGAAAGCGCGGTTCTGGAGACGCGTCAGCTCAGTCTCCTCACCCTGTTCGATACAGCGGCATTCACTGGCAGATTTTTCTACTTCAAGCCTGTCCATCTTAGATACGTTAATTTTCATCTCGAGATAGCTGCGGACAGGTTTGAATCCGGACTTTGCCAGGACTATCTTGGCAATATCATTCTTTTCCGGTATGTTTACATGGATATACCTGACGCCAAGCTCCCTGACGCGACGTAGCGCATATGAGAATAGCTGCTGGCTCAATCCCTTCCGGCGATGCCCGGGTTTAACCCAGCATCGGAGAATAACCCGGTTGATATCAGGTTCGGGTCGTAAATCAAGTCCGCCTACTATCTCGCCGTTTGACTCAACGAGGAATAAATCTTTTTCGGGGGTGTAATGGGGCCAGTTCAGCCAGGCGGCGGCGATTTGAAGTGACACGGGATGACCGGACGGCCCCAGTTCGTTTGATTCACGGCACAGGAGTACATAATTATCAAAATCGGCCGGACGGTAGTTTCTGATTATATACGAAGCATCTGTCATTATCGAGTGTCTGTATTCTCCGGTCACATTGTATCAACTCGTAGAATGTTATACAATTTATAGTATCCATCCTTAAATCAAGGAGTTTCATCTGCAATGGAAAACGATTACTATATGATGGTAATAACACCGCATCCCGATGACGCCGAGTTCGGTGTGGCGGGGACGGTGCTTAAACTGACACGTGAAGGTAAAAAGGTCGTTTACGTGGTCTGTACTAACGGAGATAAGGGTACCAGCGACAGAAATATGAAGCAGGAAGACCTGATAAAAATTCGCGAGAAGGAACAGCGGGCGGCGGCTAAACTCCTCGGCGTGAGCAAAGTCGACTTCATGCGCTATCCCGACCAGGGACTCGAAGATACACCGGAGTTCCGAAAAGCGCTGGTGCGTCTGATACGCCTTTACCGTCCCGAGGTGGTGGTAACCGCCAATCCGTACCGGAAGTACATGTGGCACCGCGACCACCGGATTACCGGTCAGGCGGTGCTGGATGCGGTTTTCCCCTATGCCCGGGACCACCTCTCGTATCCGGACTTACTTGACGAAGGTCTCGAACCTCATAAGGTGCATGAGGTATGGCTATGGGGAGCCGATGATGCCAACCATCACTCCGACGTTACCGAAACGTTCGATATCAAACTAAAGGCGTTGGGATGCCATAAGAGCCAGGTGGGCGATATTCCTCAAGAAATGAGAGAAAGATTGAGAGACTGGGCGAAAATGATGGCAGAGGGACAGGACTTCGAGCTGGCCGAGGCTTTCTATCGAATACAGATGAGGTATTAGATTTTTAAATCTAAGTTTTCAGCCAGAGTACATCCCCGAAGAGGTCCGGGCGGTGGTAACGGGATTCAAAGACATCGAACTCTTCCCTTTCCTTTTTCAGATTTGTTATCTCTCCATGTCCGGGATAAATCCGGGTATCGTCTGGCAACACGAAAATCTTCGACTTTAGTGAGTCGATAAGCTGTTTCAAATTGGCCGGCGACCATGTCTTACCGGGGCCGCCAGGAAAAATGCTGTCGCCTGAGAACAGGTGAATCCCCGCTTTAAAACATAAGCCACCCGGGGTATGGCCGGGGGTATGAAGCACGTCAAAGATGAGATTCCCCAGCGATATAGTATCGCCGTCTTTCAGGGATATTTCCGGTGAAGGCGAAATCTGTGACGAGTCCAGGGCATGGGCACCCAGAGGAACATTAAGCTCCGACCTTAACGCCGATAGAGCCCCCGTGTGGTCCATATGGTCATGGGTGAGTAGAATATACTTCGGCTGTGTGCCCTGAAGTTTATCGATTATCTTTTCAGCATCGGCGGGGGCATCCACCACCAGGCTTTCCTTCGTGCGACTGCATGCCACGATATAGCAGTTGGTGCCGTAGGGTCCCAGTTGAAGCTTTTCGATGTAGATATCTTCATCATTGACGACAACACTCATAATTTTATCTCTCCCGATAGTATTACTAGAGACAATAACGTAGTTATTATTATATCATGTGGTAAAATATCCTGTACCACAAACTAAAATGTATTACAAGGTAGTATAGCTCATAATCATGTCGAGACAACAAATTGCCAGAACAGCCGCAAATATACTGAATCCATATTTATTAAGCTTTATAATAATAATCCTGCTCGCCATAGAATCTACCTCTTCCGCCAACGAAGCCATCAAATGGTCACTGATTTCTCTCGCCCTCAGCGTATTTCCCGTTTTGACCGTCGTTCTTTATCTGGTACGCCGCAGAAAGCTCGATGGTATTTTTATTAATCCTCGCCACCAGAGAAGTAGAATCTATCTATTGGCAATCGGCTGTGCGGTTGTCGGATATATTGTCCTGTTATTTATCGGTGCACCGGAACTGCTGCGGGTTGCATTTTTATCCGGGCTGATAGCGGTGGTGCTTTTTATGATTATCAATTTATTCTGGAAAATCAGCCTTCATACCGCTTTCATTACGGCCTCCGTAGCCGTATTGATTATAGTTTACGGGAAAACGGCAGCCTGGACGGTAATATTCATACCGCTGATTGCCTGGGCACGCCTGGAAATGAGACTGCATACTCCGGCACAGGTGTTCGTCGGGGCTTTGCTGTCGGTAGCCGTTGTGACCATCGTTTTCGGTTTGTTCGGCCTGATCTGGTAGCTAATTACCAGTACCATTCTCCAGATTTAGTACTGCCTTTTATCCGCATCAAATCACACCCGGTATATGAAAGCTGTGTTATAATAGTATTCACGATTCATCGCCTGGGGGAAGAATCCTTGAAAATATTACCAGGAAATAAGAATACTCATATCGTGAAGTATTCGTTTATTCTCATTCTACTATTTTCACTGGTATTTCCGTGCTATAGCTGCACAGCCCCCGATACCACAGATGCGCAGAACGGCAAGTCGTTCATCTGGAAAATCTCATCCGATAATAGTTTTGTATATCTGCTGGGTTCTGTTCACGTAGCTTCCCCTGATATTTACCCTCTGGATAGCTCTATAGGAGACGCCTTCGAGATATCTGATAAGCTTGTGGTTGAGATTAATATTAACGAAGTCAGTACCTTAAAAGCCATGTTATTACTCCAGAAATACGGAGTATACCCCGGGGGTGATGGACTGGAAGAAAATCTCCCGGAGACGCTTTACATGAAACTGAAAGACCAGTTCCTGGAAATGGGTATCCTAATATCTACCATGAACGATTACCGTCCCTGGGTAATTGTCATGACGATGGAAGGGATGGTAACGGGGGATAATGATTATTCAGCGGAGTACGGCATAGACTTTCATTTCTTAGACGTAGCGGCTGACCGCGATATGGAAATACTGGAACTGGAGTCGGCGGAGTACCAGTTTGAATTATTGAGCAATCTACCGAATGAATTGATGATTAAGGTGCTTGAAATGAGCATTGAAGAACCGCTTACGGTTGAAGATGTTGATTTATTATTTGAGTTCTGGGAAGAGGGAGACGCGGCAGGAATGGCGGCATTTCTTTTCGAAGACCTGATTGAAGAGCCTGCCCTGGCGCCTTATTATGATGTAATATTCACCCAGCGTAATATTAATATGAGGGACAAGATAGAGGAATACCTGGCGGACGAATACGTATATTTTATCGTTGTCGGCGCGGGGCATCTGGTCGGTGATGAAGGTTTAATAAATTTACTACACGAAGCTGGGTATGACGTCGAGCAGATGTAGGACCGGGGATTGAAATATCAGGCTTCCCCTTCCCCGGTATCCCGGTCTGGCTCATTCTGAGCTAATTCCGCTTCAAGCTGCTCCATGAGACGCGCCGCTCGGGGATAGCCTATATGAAGTCGCCTCTGCAAGAATGAGGTAGACATATTGCTGTTTTTAGCCAGTTCCTTGGCTTGTTCCAGCAGAGGATCTCTGGGGTGACCGCCGATAGTACCTGATGGCGTAGTCGCAATCAGTGTTTCTATCCTTAATTTATCAGGGTCCTCTCTTTCCTGGCTGCTCCAGAAATAAACAAGTCTTTCTATTTCGGAGTCGGAGAGGAAGCAGCCCTGGAGACGCTTGGGCTTGGCAGCTTCGGTGGGCATGAACAGCATATCGCCCCTGCCGAGCAATTTTTCCGCCCCGGCACCGTCGAGGATAGTACGTGAGTCCACCTGTGATGTAACCGCGAAGCTCATACGCGTCGGGAAGTTGGCTTTAATCAGTCCGGTTACCACGTCAACCGAGGGTCGCTGAGTCGCCACGACGAGGTGGATGCCGGTAGCCCTGGCAAGCTGCGCTAAGCGGCAAAGATTGTTTTCAACCTCGTCAAAGCCAGCCATCATAAGGTCAGCCAGCTCATCGATAATTAAAACCAGATACGGCAGTTTTTCGTCACCCTGCCTGTTCTTATTATAGCCTTCAATATGACGCGCACCCTCAGCCGCCAGTTTCTGATAACGCTGGTCCATCTCCTGGCTGAGCCATCGTAAAGCGTTAAGCGCTTTATTGGTATCAACGATAACCGGTGTCGCCAGGTGAGGAATGCTGTTATACTGCGTGAGCTCAACCCTTTTCGGGTCGATGAGGATAAAGCGGACATCATTCGGGGTATTATGCATCAATAGGCAGCAGATAACGGTATTAAGGCATACCGTCTTGCCGCTGCCGGTGGCTCCGGCAATTAAAAGGTGGGGCATTTTTATCAGGTCGGAAGCGACAGACTCGCCGCCGGCCCCCTTACCCAGAGCCAGAGTCAGCTTAGATTTCGCCAACGACTTTTGAAACGGGCTGGTCTCGACAACGCCGCGCAGGCTTACCATATCCGAGGTGGTGTTAGGGACTTCAATACCGATGATGGATTTACCGGGCACCGGGGCTTCGATTCTGATGCTGGGCGCCGCCAGCGCCAGAGCCATATCGTTTGACAGCGACGTTATTCTTTCTACCTTAACCCTGGTCTTGGATACCTCATCCATCCTGACCTGTACGTTGCCGTCTTTATCTCGCTCTTTAATCTCCTTGTATTTTCGGTCCCAACCGGGTTCAACTCCGAACTGGGTAACGGTAGGGCCGGCGTTTATCTGTACCACCTTGGAATCGACACCATAGCTTGCCAGCGCATCCTCGATGAGTTTAGCCCTCTGGATGTTATCCGCATCAGTAAACTCAACTTCGGGTGATACATCCAGAATATCTATCGGCGGTAATTTCCAGCCGTCCACCGTCACTAGATTAGGGGACTGGCCGTATTTTCTCCAGACTTCCTCAGCTACCTGTTTCAGGTCGCTCTGTCTATCCTGAAGCGGGAGCATAACATCGGCCTTAGTTGGCTTTAAGGCAGCCGCTTTCTCTGCTAGGGCTTCCAGATTTGCCCGCGAGGCAGATACCTCAGGGGCTATCAGGGGTTGTCTCATTTCATCCGGTAAGGGCGGTTTTGTCCCGGGGGTTCTCATGTCAGTACTTCGTGGTTGTCGACCGTCTTTCAGCGTGCGGAGGGGTGCGGGTTGCCGGTTGAACCTCTCATATAGCCAGGTGAAGAATCCTGTAATAACCCGCCAGCTTTCTCTGGGAGCCATAAGGATAATCCCGATGACAACAAGCCCGATGATACGCAAAGTACTGATTAATACCGAGGCGTCGTAGGCAATTATCCCGCGTCCGAATTTACCGCCAAGGCCATAACTAAAGGAATCACTCTCCGGTGAGAAAGCCAGAATCCCCCATACCGCCAGTACGAAAGCAATGCCTCCCAGCCACCGGTACCAGCGAAATAGCAGCGTTGATAAAGCGCGTTTCCATATCAGTACTATCAGAATAATAATAGCCACTACGATAAATGCCAGCCCAATCCCGAATAGGTCAACAAGAGTATTTAAACCGTTTTTAATATTATTCCAGAATACCGCCAGAAGCACCACGATAACGGCGGTCATGAGAAGCTGACGCACCGGAGTAGATAATAATATCCGGAAAAAGCCGCCGCCACCCGGGTTTTTCGGGGTATTTCTTGATGCGCCCGGTTTTCTAATATTTCTTTTCCTAGCCATATTTATATTGTACTCCGTTGAGTCTATATTAAACCTTAACCATAAAGGGCAGAATCATGGGACGACGTTTGGTCTTCTTGTAATAAAATTTCTCCAGGGTATCCTTGACCTTGGTATTGATAAAACCCCATTCGGCGACACGACCGCTGCCATGGTCGAGGGTTTTTGCCAGAAGCTCACGGCTCTCGTTCATCATATCCCGGGACTCCCGCGTATCAACAAAACCCCGGGTGACGATATCAGGACGTCCTACAAGCTTGCCCGACTGACGGTTAACCGCAATAATTACGACGACGATACCGTCTCGCGACAACATTCTCCTGGTACGCAGGACCACGCCCCCAGCATCGCCGACGCTGAGTCCATCGACATATACGTTGCCCGAACCGACCTTGCCGCTTACCCTGGCATTCTGGGCGTTTAGCTCAAGGACGTCGCCGTCCTCCAGGACGAAGATATCGGACCGGGGAATACCAATGGACTCTCCCAGGCTGGCGTGGAGGCTCAGATGCCGGTACTCGCCGTGAATCGGCACGAAGAACCTGGGCTTGACCAATGTAAGCAGCAGCTTGAGTTCCTCCTGGCTGCCGTGACCGTGGACGTGCACCTGTCCCAGCTTATCGTACATCACGCGGGCGCCCTGCTTGAAGAGGCTGTCGACAGTCCTGTTCACCAGCGATTCGTTGCCGGGGACGGGCGTCGACGAGAGAACGATGGTGTCGCCGCGCTGGATATGGACGTGGCGGTGGTCGCGGTTGGCCATGCGTACCAGAGCCGAGGTAGGCTCTCCCTGACTGCCGGTAGTTACCATTACTATCTTATTATTTGGCATTCCTTTCAGTTCGTCGATACGCCCCAGGACACCATCAGGCGCGTTCAGATATCCCATATCCAGGGCCATCCGTACCGTATCGGACATGCTGCGACCGATAATAAAGACTCTCCGCTCGTGTTTAACGGCGGCATCGATAACCTGCTGAATTCGTGAAATCAATGAAGAAAACGTGGTAACGACCACTCTTCCCGGGGCGTTGGCTATTACATTTTCCAGCGAAGCGCCGACTATCTGCTCCGAGGGTGTATATCCGGGAAGCTCGGCATAAGTAGAATCAGAAAGCAGCAGCAGCACACCCTGAGCGCCCAGCTGTGCCAGGCGTGACAGGTCCGTTCCGCTTCCATGAACCGGAGTATAATCAATCTTAAAGTCGCCGCTGTGAACTACTATTCCTTCGGGAGTGGTAATGATTACGCCCGCGGCATCGGGAATGCTGTGGCATACGGGAAACAGCTCTATTTTGAAATTTCCGAGGGCTTCTTCTTTACCGAATTCCAGGATTTTAAGGTCTGCCGCGTCTTTTATTCTTCTTTCTCTCAGCTTTACCATGATAAGTCCCTGGGTTAGCTTGGTGGAATATATGGGGACTTTGTTAATCTGGGGCAGCAGGTAGGGCAGAGCGCCGATATGATCTTCATGACCATGCGTGATAACGATGCCTCTGATATTATCACGTTTTTCTACAACATAACC
This sequence comes from uncultured Dehalococcoidaceae bacterium, assembly GCA_964503235.1. Classification (GTDB taxonomy): domain Bacteria; phylum Chloroflexota; class Dehalococcoidia; order Dehalococcoidales; family RBG-16-60-22; genus W425. Next base: position 48,716 of record CAZCZJ010000004.1, read on the forward strand.
GAGGTCGGGTATAACCAGGTCTATACCCAGCATGTCTTCCTCGGGGAACATCAGACCACAGTCGATAATAAGGATGTCATCATCGTATTCCAGCAGCATCATGTTTTTGCCGATTTCACCCAGCCCACCGAGAGGAATTAACTTTAATTTCGGCCTGGACATATTAATGAACCTCGAACATATTCAGTTGCTGCGGCTGCGGTGTGGTTTCCTGAACGGTATCAGTTTCGGCGAGAAGCGCCGGTATTTTACTCATATCAGCTTCTATAGTCTGCTTTAAACTCTGCTGGTGCAGGGCGGCCGCGGGATGATACATGGCGAAGTAAATAATATCATCCTGTTTCTGAGCTGTTCCATGAATTTTGCTTATAGTTTTTCCCGGGAAATACCTAGCCATCGAGTAACGCCCCAGCGTCACTATCATCCTGGGCTTGATAATTTCAATCTGTTTGTCCAGCCAGGGCTGACAGTTGGTTATCTCCGAGGGCAAAGGGTCGCGATTACCCGTCGGACGGCACTTGATGACGTTGGCGATATAGACCTGTTCACGGTTCAGGTCAATGGAAGCCAATAACCTGTCAAGAAACTGCCCGGCCGGACCCACGAAGGGTCGTCCCTGCTGGTCTTCATGCCATCCGGGAGCTTCACCGATAAACATGATATCAGCATCTTCCGCTCCCTCACCGGGAACAACGGTAGTGCGGGACCTGGCTATTTCACACTTCTGGCAGAGTGCAATCTGTTCGTAAAGCTCGGTCAGCAGTGACATTTTAGTATCCTGTAAAAATACGTTCTGTTTAACTGTCTCTCTGAGGTATGATAACACCGCCGATAGGGCAAGTCAATCGGCTCGGACGCGTTCACAGTAGACCATTACAGGCTCGCTCCGGGAAGGAAATACCTTTAACCCCCTGCCTATCGTACTTGACCTTTATACCCATGAGGTAGCGAAGAACCCGCTCAGCTACAGCTCTACCAGCTTGACGGAAAAAACTTCAGGGATTTCCAGTATTTTTTGCTGTATTTCTTCGGGTAAAGGTTCGTCCAGCGTCAGCACCAGCAGGGCTTTACCTCTCTTTTCAAGCCTGCCCAGATGCATGGTGCTGATATTAATATCGGCGTCTCCGGTAATTTTCCCCACGGCGCCGATAAGCCCGGGACGGTCGCGGTGGTCACTGAAGAGGAAACAGGAACCGGGAGCAGGAACGATATCCAGCCAGTATTCATTAATGCGCACGATATGCATTTCGTCGTGCATGACCGTACCCGCCACGGCAAAAGAACCCTGGTCCGTTTGAAGTTCCACGGTTAGAAGGCTGGAGTAGTTTTCGCATTCAGCTTCCTTCTCTTCCACAACCGAAAGACCCCGTTTAGCGGCTACCAGGTTACAGTTGACCAGGTTTACCCTTTCATCGCTGGTGCCTTGCAGGAGACCGCCGATGACGGCTGCCTTGAGAATGTTGGTATCGAAATCGGATATGTCGCCTTCGTACTTAATACGGATGGCTTTGGTCTGCCCTTCCGCCAGGCGATAGACGAGTTTACAGAGTGTCCCGGCAAGTTTCGTATAAGGTTGTAGCACCGTCATCGTTTCCGAAGGTATGTACGGTACGTTTACAGCCGCTCTGGCCGGAAGTCCTTTAAAGATTTCGACAATCTGCTCGGCGACATCACGGGCGGCCAGCACTTGTGCCTCGGTCGTAGAAGCACCCAGATGAGGAGTCACGATTATACTTTCGACATTAAAAAGAATACTCTCGGTTATCGGTTCCTTCTCGAAGACATCAATCGCTGCTCCAGCGACTCTTTTCTCTTTAATCGCCTTTACGAGCGCTTCTTCGTCGATTAGTCCGCCGCGGGCGCAATTAATGATTCTCACCGCTGGTTTGACCTCGGTCAACTGCGGGGCTCCGATTATCTTCCTCGTCTTGTCATTCAGGGGCAAATGGAGCGTGATAAAGTCCGATTCTTTTAACAAACGCTTCATGTCAACCAGTTCTACCTGCAATTTCTGGGCATACTCATCGGAAACCAGCGGGTCGTTACCGATAAGCTTCATCTCAAATCCCTGAGCGCGCTTGGCTACTTCGGAGCCTACATTGCCCAATCCAATAATGCCCAGCGTCTTGCCTCTCAGTTCCGTACCCATGAACTCATTACGGCGCCATTGTCCCGATTTAAGAGACACATTTGCCTGAGGTACATTCCTGGCCGACGCCAGCAGCAGGGCGATAGTGTGCTCAGCCGCCGATACGGTATTACCCGTCGGGGCATTCACCACCAGCACGCCACATCGTGTAGCCGTTTCGACGTCTACATTGTCTATGCCCACTCCGGCCCGGGCGATAACCTGTAGATTCTTACCCGCTTCGATGATACCAGCGCTAACTTCCGTCTGGCTCCGCACGATAAGAGCCTCGTATTCTCCGATAATGTTGATAATGCCTTCCGGTGAGAGATTTAGCTTGATATCAACCTGAGCTACGTCCCGCAGGATTTCAATACCTTCCTCGGAGATATCGTCGGTAACCAGCACTTTCATTTTTTTGTCAGCCATATCATCTTCCTCGATATACTATCCCGAGAAGCCTGCCTTGGGTAAAACATATTTGAGTGCCTTCAGCAGGTCTTCGATTTCCTTTTCACTGACCATACCGAGATGACCGATGCGGAATATCTTGCCGTCAAGTCTCTGCTGGCCTCCGGCCAGTACAATCCCGTGTTCGGACTGCATGAGCTGCATGAGCTTTTTACCGTCAACGCCATCGGGTATGGCTATGGAAGAAACCGTGTTGGAGGCACATTTCTCATCGGCAAACATGGCAAGCCCCAGTGCCTTGATGCCATCCCGGGTCATTTGACCGATGCGGGCATGCCTCTGGAAAACACCCTGTAACCCTTCCTTCAATATCATATCCAGCGACACCGACAGGGCAAAAACCACCGAGACCGCCGGGGTCCAGGGATTCTCTCCTTTTTCATAATAGCTTTTCGCTTTGCCGAAGTCCCAGTAAAATCGTGGCATTTTGGCTTTTTCAAAAGCCTGCCACGCCTCCCGGCTGACGCTGGCCATAGCCAGACCCGGCGGGACCATCCAGCCTTTCTGCGAACCGGTAATGACAACGTCGCACTGCCATTTATCGACGGGTAAATCGATAGAAGACATACTGCTGATAGCATCGACCAGCAGCAATTTACCGGCATCTTTAACCACCTTAGCGATGGGTTCAAGGTCGTTGGTAACGCCGGTGGAGGTCTCATTATGGGTTACCATCACCGCTTTAATATCCGGATTAGCTTTAATAGCATCCCCGACAGCGTCAGGGTCGGCTGCCTTGCCCCAGTCGAAAGTGAGAGGAATGACATCGGCACCGAATGTCCTAGCGATATTAGCCCAGCGGTCGCCGAAGACGCCGATAGATACGGACAGGATCTTATCACCGGGGGACAGCATATTGACTACAGCCGCTTCAAGGCCGCCCGTACCGGAGCCGGTGAGGATATTAAGGTCATTTTTGGTCTGGTATACCAGCTTGAGTTTGTCCGTGACCTCATAGAGGATTTTCTTGAACTCCGGCCCGCGATGGTTAATCATCGGCCAGCCCATTGCCTTGAGGACTTCCGGCGGGCAGGGGGTAGGACCCGGAACACGCAACTGTGGCATTTATTTCTCCTATGCTATTATTCGCTATCGGTATTAATTACTTTTACATACCGTCTTTTACCAACTTTGACAATACTGCCGCTTTTTATAGCAACTCCATAACTTACTATGTCGGGATCTGCAACAATATCTATTTTTTTACCATCGATACTTACAGCTCCCTGATTAATTAGCCTATTCGCCTCACTATGACTCTTAACGAGGTTTATCTCATATAGTAGCAAAGGAACTGATACAAACCATTCTCTAGTATCAGGTTTACCAACCTCCGAACCACTTACCACAAATCCATTTTCCCTCATTGTAGCTACTCTTATTTTTTGTAATAATTCTTCAGTTAACTCTATTTCTGGTATATCCTCCGGTAACTCCTTCTTCTGGACTACTTTTATAAAATGTTTCTCAGCTTCGTCAGCATCTTTGTCATCGTAAAGCTGGGTGACGATATCCCTGGCCAGACGTTTTTTCAAAATCATCGGGTTAACACCCTCATCAAGCTGCTTCTGCATTGCCCGGAGTTCTTCATCGGGGACATCGGTTAATAATTCAAAATACA
>CAZCZJ010000004.1:53035-59313 GCA_964503235.1 uncultured Dehalococcoidaceae bacterium
TTCTGCATTGCCCGGAGTTCTTCATCGGGGACATCGGTTAATAATTCAAAATACAGCATGATAAGCCCATCGGTGATAGACATCACCTTGCCGTATATCTGCTCGGGTGGCTCGGCCACGCCGATATAGTTACCCGTGGTCTTGGACATCCGCTGCACGCCGTCGGTACCTACCAGTACCGGGTAGGTAATACATACCTGCGGCTTCTGCCCGTAAGCCTCCTGGAGCCGGCGTCCGGCCATAAGATTGAAAAGCTGCTCGGTGGCTCCGATTTGAACATCGGCCCGTAAGCTAACGGCATCATAACCCTGAGCCAGCGGGTAGAGTAACTCCCGCAGCCAGATAGGGTCGTTCTTTTCATATCGATTGCGGAGTCGGTCGCGTACCAGAAACTGCTGCACGGTAAAACACGACGCCATGCTGATGACATCGGCGAAACTCAGCTTGCTCAGCCACTCATAATTATAGCGAATCCTGGTCTTCTCGGGGTCGAGTATTTTTAAAGCCTGGTCGGCATAGGTTTGAGCATTTTTCTTGATTTCTTCCTCCAGCGCTATGGAACGGGCTTCATCACGGTCGCTGGGGTCGCCAATCAGGGTGGTAAAAGTGCCTATAAGGAAGGTGACCTCGTGGCCGAAATCCTGGAACTGCCGCATCTTTCTCAGAATGACCATATGTCCCAGGTGGATATCGGGGGCGGTAACGTCATAACCACAATAAACCCGGAGCGGACGCCCTTCTGCTTTCGCTTCCGTCAGCTTCTGGCGTAATTCGCCGGTCATCATTTCTTTTATCTGCGGGTCGCCGAACTCGGAGCCCTGCATAATAATAGAAACCTGTTTATCTATGGATTCCAAAAAGCCTCCTCCTTCATCGCTGATTAACGTCTGCCGACTCAAGGATTTTTCTACCCCGTTTGATATCGTCGGCTATCTGCACCTTGAGGTCATCGATACTGTCGAATTTCTCTTCTTCACGCAGCTTACCAACCAAATCAACATATAAATCATTCCCGTAAAGGTCGCCGCTGTAGTCGATGATATACGTTTCAATAGTACGTTCGTCGCTATCGAACGTGGGGCACAGCCCGACATTCGTCATCGATTCGTAGGCTTTCCCGTTAATATGAGCCCAGCTGGTATAAACGCCGTCGGGCGGTAATGCCTGCCCCTTGCTGACGTTAAGATTAGCGGTGGGGAATCCCAGGCCTTCGCCGCGTCCCGTGCCGGGGACAACCTTGCCGTGAAGGCTGAAGTAATGACCGGCAAGCTTGCGGACTCTGGGCATATCTCCCGCCGCCATTGCCTGTCGGATGGCGGTACTGCTGACAACCTCGCCGTTAATTACCAGGGGTGGCACGACGGTGACCTTGAAGTCCATCTCTTTACCGAGTTTCTTTAATGCGGCTGTGTCACCGGCTCTATTACGTCCCAGGGCGAAATCCGTCCCGATTACCAGGCGGCGCATTTTCAGGTGCTTCAGTAACAGACCGATAAAGCTTCGGGCATCGAGTTGCGCCAGTTCTTTGGAGAACGATAGAGGCACCACAAAGTCGACACCCTCCTTTTTCAGAAAGCTTGTCCTGGCTTTCATATCGGTAAGGAAGGGCAGCTTGGCTTTAGGGGAGAACAAATCCTCGGGATGCTGCCGGAAAGTGACAACGCCGGAGAGTAAATTCCCCTGGTTTGCCTGCTCAAGTAATATGGATATCAGGTGCTTATGTCCCAGGTGAACGCCGTCAAAAACACCGATAGTAAGCGCGGTGTCTTTCTCGGGAGTAAACCTGGCTAACTCTTCCTCAACCAGCACTGCTTCTTCTCCTGAGTTTTTCCATGATTCCCGAGGTGATATATCAACCGATTCCCCTCTAATCATGCGACTGATTTACATTATAAATACTAACATAAGCGTAGCTAAGAATCAATTGAAAAATCGTATAAATTTACATAATGTATAAAAAGAAAGACAAATGGCAGAGGCTGGAAAGATTACCCGGCACCGAATTTATAAAAAATAAGTCCGGCGGGCATCTTGGGATAAAAATAGGTCGATTTTTTAGGCATGCGATCGCCGCTATCGGCGATGGCTTTAATCATTTCAGGCTTTACCGGATTAACCAGAAAAGCGAGCTGGTATTCGCGGGAAGAGACCAGTTTTACCGCCTCCTCGGCGTCATAGGTATAAGAAAGGTAAAAACCGGAAGAATCAGGAGTAAGCCCCATAAGCTCTTCGAGTATAAAATGGTCGATGATACTCACATCCAGTTTCTGGCTATAGTCAGAATGAAAGCCGGGCATCATCCGGCTGACGGTCGCATCATCGCGTAATTCAAGCAACATGATTTTATCTTCCGTAAGACCGTATATCATTAACCTTACGGAATCGGCATCACCGGTCTGCAACAGCTTTAATGCATCATCAATACCGGAATTAGCCACCGGTATCTGTTTCAAGGTAAAAAACGTTTCCAGTCCGCTCATTATTCCGGAGAAAATTGACTTGGATATACCGCGTACCAAGCGGTGAGCAGGAAGTATCAAAAGACCGGGGTCGGAGAATTCGACTAATGTCATCATCACGAAATCATAGGGCTCTTCAACAGGCTCCGGAGGAGCGCCAAAGCGCCTTTCACGCTGATAGGCAAGGGCGCTTTCATAACGGTGATGCCCGTCGGCGATATAGAGCGGCTGTTGCGCAACAGAACGACAAATCCCGTTGATGGCATCGGTATCCCGAAACGACCAGAGGTAATGAGTCTCTTCGTTACCATATTCAGCCTGAATCAGCGGCTTCCGGCTGCTTTCCGTATCGAGTAGTGAAGAGATAGTATTACCCCTGTCTTCATATAGAGCCAGGATAGGACTGGTATTCGCCTGTACCGTCCACAGTATACTCAGGCGGTCATCCTTGGCTTTGGAAATCGTGTCCTCGTGAGGGCGTATCACCATCTTGTCCCACTCCTCCAGCTTTACCAGGCAGGTGATGCTGCGGCGGCGATATTCTTTATACTGATAAGTGAAATGGTGGTCATGAAGATATATTGCCGGTTTATCATCGATTTGAAGAGTCCCCTGTTCCAGCCACTTATTAAGGGTGTCCGAGGCACGGGTATACTTATTATCCGTGTCTTTATCATGGGGCAGTTCACGTCCGTATTCAATGCGCACAAAATTAACGTCGTTTTGTTGATAAAGCTCCTGCTGCATCAGAGGAGTGATAACATCGTAGGGAGGGCAGAGCACCCTCGCCATATCTTTCACCAGAGCTGGATTGTAGTGTACACCGTGAAAAGGGCGAATATCCGTCAAAATCGGCTCCTGACCGGATGATATCCTGGGACTGACTATATTAGTTTAACGTATCATCCGAAACAGGCGCAAGTGTATTATTAATTGATTATATCTGTTCGGTTATTATAGGATACTCTCCCCCTGCCCCCCTCTCAAACAGATACATATTTTGAAGGCTTTATTTAGTATGTTTGAGAGGGGGAGTTTATAATAAGAGGGGGCGAATCCCCCTCTTTTACTTACACCCCTCTCCGGCCAAACATAATGGCGGTGCCTAATCAGTGCATCCGGCTGGAGAGGGGCTAGGTGTGATGTATGCTCCTGTTTACCGAATATTATTATATCCAAAAAAGAGAATATTCTTGCTAAAGATCAGGCCCGGATGTTAGTATTAAACGTGATTGTTAAGAAACTCGTCGTGGGACCTATTGCCAGCAACTGCTACATCGTCGGCTCGGAAAAGACCAGGGAAGGCATGATTATCGACCCCGGTGCCGACGCTTATGACATTCTCGCCACCGTCGAGAAAACCAAATTAAAGGTAAAACTAATCGTTCTGACCCACCGCCACCCGGACCATGTGGGTGCGGCGGCTCAGGTCAAGCAGGCTACCAATGCCGAAATGGCGGCTCACGCCGAATGCGCCCGGTATTTACCGCAATCACCCAGCTATGTTTACGAGCCTCCCTATCAGGGCGCTCCTAAACCGGAACGGATTCTTGAAGACGGCGATAGTATCGAAGTAGGTGAATTACATTTTACCGTCCTGCACACACCGGGACACACCCCCTGCGGCATCAGTCTTTACGGTGAAGGGCATGTTTTTACCGGGGATACTCTTTTCAACTATGGAATAGGGCGTTATGACCTTATCGACGGCGATTATGACCAGCTGATGAAAGGCATCAAGACCAGGCTGCTTACCCTCCCCCCGGAAACAATTGTACACCCCGGCCACGGCCCCGACTCTACTATCGCCACCGAGATACGGGCCAATCCGTTTCTGAAGTGAAAGTTCAGACTTTCCACCGCCACCGGATATCCGCCTTCCAATATTGTCATTCCCGCGAAAGCGGGAAACCAGCGGTGGGGAAAGGTAGTCTGGATTCTCGGGTCAAGCCCGAGAATGACAGTAAATGAAAAAGGGGGCATGACCGAAAAATCATGCCCCCTCAACTTGTGTTTTTCCTATATTCTAGGTGACGATGAACAGCGGGCACATCACCAGGGTAACGGTAGCCAGTAACTTTACCAGAACGTGTAACGAAGGTCCCGCCGTATCCTTGAGTGGGTCTCCCACCGTATCCCCGACGACGGCCGCAGCATGAGTGGGTGTTCCCTTACCGAGGACTACGCCCTTGTCATCCTTTAGTTGATCGTCTTCAATCATCTTCTTGGCGTTATCCCAGGCGCCGCCAGCGTTATTCATGAAGGAAGCCAGCATGATACCTGCGATGGTTCCCACCATGAGTACGGCCGCCACCACCATCGCGGCGTCATAGCCCGGTATGAACCGGAAAAAAACGCCGATAACTATCGGCCCCAGAACGGGCAGCAGCCCGGGAGCAATCATTTCCCGTAGTCCGGCACGGGTAGTGATATCTACCGCCTTGCCGTAGTCGGGCTGATGTGGATGCTCCGGGTCTTTTGGATTTAATATCTCAGGATCGGCACGGAACTGACGTCGTACCTCCTCGATGATTTTCGAGGCTGTCTTGCCAACCGCTTTAATAGCCCAGGAGCTGAACAGGTAGACAATCATAGCAGCCAGTAGCGCTCCGACAAAGACTTCGATCTTGGCGATGTTGACGACACTATATTGTCCCTCGGTTCCAAACTTGATGAGCGAAACCCTGTCAAGATAAGCCTGGAAGAGGAGGAAGGCAGCCAGACCGGCCGAGACCATGGCATAGCCCTTGGTCAGGGCTTTGGTGGTATTACCCACGGCGTCCAGGCGGTCAGTGATACGCCTGATTTCCGGTCCGGCCCCGGCCATTTCATTGATGCCGTTAGCGTTATCAGTAATCGGCCCGAAGGTGTCCATAGAGAGGACGTAGGGGCAGGTCATCAGCATACCCATTGTCGCCACGGCCGTGCCGAAGGCGCCAGCAGCGTGTTTGGCAGCTTCCGGCGACAGGTTCAAGCCTAATGCTGTGATGAGGGAGTCATTTTGCTGACCAAACCAGAAAGCTAGCAGTAGAGCGACACCGATAACGATTGCCGTAGCAAAAGTCGTCGCATAACCTACCGATAGACCCATAATGATATTGGTCGCCGGACCGGTCTTGGACGCTTCGGCAATATCGCGTACCGGTTTATATCTAGACTCGGTATAATACTGGGTAACAAATACTATCACGATGCTAGCGACAATACCGACCACCCCCGCACAAAAGAGCCACCAGTTGTCCAACATGAAGTAGACGGTAACTGCGAGCCCTACGACGGAGAGGGCGATGGCGATAAAGTAGCCGCGGTTGAGGGCGTTCATGGCGTTTTCATTTTCTTTGGCTTTGACAAGCATTACCCCTATCATGCTGGCTATCATACCGAAACCGCGGACACAGAGCGGGAAAAGTACCCAGGCTACATTCTCGGTAGCAAGATATACGGCAATACCGAGTATCATAGCGCCGATATTTTCGGCAGCCGTAGATTCAAAAAGGTCGGCTCCACGACCGGCACAGTCGCCGACATTATCGCCAACAAGGTCGGCAATCACGGCCGGGTTACGCGGGTCATCTTCCGGGATGCCTGCCTCGATTTTACCGACGAGGTCGGCACCAACATCGGCGGCTTTGGTATAGATTCCACCGCCTAACTGTGCAAACAGGGCAACGAAGCTGGCGCCGAATCCAAAGCCGACGATAAGATGCGGGGCGATTTGCGGATTTTCGTTGCCACCGTAGGCGAAAAAGATAACCGTAACACCGATAAGGCTCAGGGCGGTGATTAGAAAACCGGATACGGCACCACCGCGTAGCGCTA
>CAZCZJ010000005.1:0-23623 GCA_964503235.1 uncultured Dehalococcoidaceae bacterium
GATAATATCCTGAAGCGGCAAAGTCCCGCGTTGCCGGAGTTTTAATAACTCCGTGGTCGGGGTGGTGCCAAAGTAGTAATACGAAGGAGGAAATATCACATGTCAATTGAAGAAAACAAAGCGCTGATGCACCGATTCTTCGAGGAAGCAAATAAAGGGAATCTCGCAGTAATAGATGAGCTTTGTGCTCACGGCTACGTCTACCATGGTGCTACGGGTGACATGACACGGGAGCAATTCAAACAATACGCCGCGGGTTTGCTAGCCGCCTTCCCAGACCTTGATGGTAGTATTGACGATATGATTGCCGAAGGGGATAAGGTAGCCGCTCGTTATACTATTTTAGGCACTCACCAGGGTGCTTTCAGGGGCATCGCTCCAACAGGTAAACGGATTACAATAAGCGGAATAGAATTAGACAGATTCGCTGGCGGTAAATTCGTAGAGACCTGGATCATCTCGGATACTCTCGGAATGATGCAGCAACTCGGGGTTATTCCCAAGCAGTAAATTACGTTAAATCAATTATTATTGTCATTCCAGCGAAAGCTGGAATCCAGCAGGAGGGGAAAAGGTGGTCTGGATTCTCGGGTCAAGCCCGAGAATGACATTATTAAACTAAGGAGGTTATTGAAATGCCGTTTAAAGTTAGAGGCAAGCTGATTGGATTCATGAACGACGTCGAACGCTTTCCCTGCCACTTCGACTATGAAATCGGCGAGGAGTTCACCTATGACGGCGAGAGAATCGAGGGGAGAATCTGTCCCGGTGTCCTGCTTACCATGGTGCCGACCGTCTGGCAGACCTTCTTTTCCGGAAGAAGAGCCTACGAACGGATAATCTTCAAATATTCCGGATTAAGCCTTAAAGACCCTTCCATGAAAGAATACGATGGTATCGGATACCGTCCCCTGAAAGAAGCCCCGGAAGGCTCCGGTCAAAAGTCAGGCATCGTCGTTACGCCGGAGCGTCCGACAGCACTCAAGGGAGGCGGGACTTTCGCCTGCGCCGACTGCCGGACCTCGGCCTATTTTTCCGTCGAGCCTATCGACCTGGCATCGGGCGGCTACACCCTTCCCTACTACAAGAGAGAAATGAGCATATTCGATAAAATCAAGAGCCGCCCGGGCATAACGGTGGAAGAAATCCTGGGCATGTTCACCGATTTTGAAAGAGACAATATCTATCCGCCGCTGTATTCCGTGAACGTGCAGCTGATGCTTGACGAACTTGAGGAAGTCGGCTACGTTGAGCTTAAAGACGGTAAGGCTTATCCCGGGAATAAATCCCGATGAGAAAGACATATGGATTCCAGAAAACCAGCATTTCGACCATTTTCCTCCCGGAGCACCGAAGAAGTAGAAAAGCAGGCCTATAAAGCCGCCAAGAAAGGTGACCTTGAGACCTTAAGCTACTGCCTGGCCGAATTATCGCCGAAGCACAGGAATATAGAATTAACCGCCTGGCTGAATATCACCGAGTTTGCTCAAAATCTGGGATTACATCCGATTGACTGGCTGGAAAAAGCCGCGGAAACTACCAGCCTTTTCACCCCGCAAACCACCGGGGAGCATCATCTGTATATTATTTTACTTTCCAGACTGCAGGGCAAAATCCCGGGCTACGGTCTATATGTTGGCGAAACCTCAAAATCACCTGATGCCAGGTTCAAGGAACATGCCCGGGGGAAACGGAATAGAAAAGGGCCCCTGTTTTCCCGCATAGTGTATAAACACCATGAATGCTTATTGCCCACCCTGTATAACCACCTGAACCCGCTTTCCCGGGAAGAAGCCAAGGAGCTTGAGGGTAAAATAGCCGAAGCGTTGAGACTGGAAGGAATTCCCGTATACGGAGGACACTAATCGGTGGGAAAGCTTATCCCAAGGGTTCTTCAGCTTAAGAAACCAGATAATAATATTTCCCGGTAGAAATGCATCCGTACCCCATGAAGCTGTCCCTCGTGACGATGTACCCGTTATATTAAACCTATGGTTTTGTTTGGTTTTGGTTGATTTAAGATGCTCTCCCCCTGACCCCCTCTCAAACAGATATATATTCAATGCTCATTTTTTAGCCTGTTTGAGAGGGGGAGTGTTTTTTAAGAGGGGACGAAGCCCCCTCTTTTACTTACTCCCCTCTCCAGCCAGTTATAATTGCGGTGTCTCACCGATGTTTCCGGCTGGAGAGGGGTCAGGGGTGAGACAAGTACCCATTGACCAAATGCAAATAAAACCCAAAACAACTTTACTTGGCAATATACAGGTCTCCCTGTTAAACTGTAGTTACCGATATTTTTGTCTGCCAAGGAGGCAATATACATGCACGGCTGGATGGGAAAGATACTTCATGTAGACCTGAGCAATTCCAAAATAAGCGAAATCGCCACGCAGCCATATGCCGATAAATACCTCGGGGGGCGCGGTCTTGCCTCCCGGTTATACTGGGAAAAAGTAACCCCGGAAGTTAAAGCCTTCGACCCGGAGAACCGTCTCATTTTCATGACCGGACCGCTGCTGGCCACCGGCGCTCAGGGAGCCGCCAGAATGTCGGTCTCGGGCAAGTCGCCCATGGCTTACCCCGAGGGTTACTGCTACGGCAGTCTGGGCGGATACTTTCCGGCCGAATTGAAAAGGGCGGGCTGGGACGGCGTCATTATCGACGGGCGCGCCGACAAGCCGGTGCAACTGATAATCAACAACGACAAAGTCGAGCTCCGCGATGCTTCGCATCTCTGGGGGAAGAACGCTTATAAAGTGGAGGAAATGCTGCAAAAGGAACACGGTGACAAGATACGCTTCGTGACGACCGGAATCGCCGGGGAGAACCTGGTCAGGACAGCCATTATCTTCGCTTCGCAGCTCGGTTCGGTTACAGCCGGATTCGGGGCGGTGATGGCTTCCAAAAACCTCAAGGCTATAGCCCTCAGAGGCACGGGGCATCCCACCGTCGCTGACCCTGCCCGTCTCAAGGAGCTCTCCCGCTATACTGCGAAAATCAGAAACACGGTAAGCCTGGCGGTAACCCCCCGCCTGGGTATGACCAACCACGGGCATGTGCTGGAACCGGTGGGACAGAGACACTGCTACCAGTGCGGCCTGACCTGTTCCAAGTATATCTACCGATTCGGCAACGACCCTGAACTGGAGGGCCTCCGCGGCTGCCAGGCCATGGAATACTACCTCCCCTGGGTGTACGACCACGAAGACGAACCGATTAAGACGGTATTCGACGCTCCCACCCTGGCCAACGATTACTCAATCGGAACCTTCGAGCTCCAGAGCATGGTCGAGTGGCTCTATGCCTGCTATAAAGCCGGCGCTCTTACCGAGGAGGAAACGGGCCTGCCACTATCTAAAATCGGCACCCGCGAATTCCTGGAAAAACTGCTCTACAAGATAGCCCACCGCGAGGGTTTCGGGGATATTTTAGCCGAGGGTATGATGAGGGTACGCGACAAGGTATCGGATAAAGCACGCTCTCTTTTCCCCTATAATGTAGCCCCCATCGGCATGCACGACGGCGTACCGCCCAGAGCCTATATCGCCCACGCGCTGCTGTATCCTTTCGAACCCAGAATGCACCCCATCGACGTCCACGAAATGGGCTATGTCCGCATGCCGTGGACGATGTACCAGGACGACCCCAAGTCTTCTCCGGTGTCACCGGAATCCTATCTCAAGATAGCGAGACTCTTCTGGGGCAGCGAGGCTGCCGCTGACCAGACGATATACGAGGGTAAAGCGGTAGCGGCCAGGAACATACAGAACCGCACCTACCTTCGCGATAGCCTGGGACTGTGCGACTTCGTCTGGCCGATTACCTATTCGCTAGCCACCGATGATGGCGTCGGCGACCCCGAACTCGAAGGCAAGATATTCAATGCCGTGACCGGTATCCCCGCTTCCGAACTCGCTACCTACGCCGAGAGAATCTTCAACATGCAGAGGTTCATCAGGTTAAGGGAGGGGCATAGAGTGCCCGAGGACGATTACCCCCTGGAATTCAACTTTACGGAACCTCTCGTGTTCGGGGTACACGGGGGCAAGATGATTATGCCCGGTTCCGGCGCCCAGCCTGCTGACATGACGGGAAACGTGCTGGACAGGGATAAATTCAAAGGCATGCTCAAGGAGTATTACCAGCTGCGTGGCTGGGACGAAAAAACAGGGCTACCCACAAAGGAAACGCTGGTAAAACTGGGCATGGAAGACATGATTGCCGCGACATAATCCAGTTAAAACGGGGCGACGGGGCAATGGTTTAGTACACCTCACCCCTGATATTTTACAACCCACCCCCTTTATCCCCCTCTCTTGGGAAGAGAAGGGGAAGTGTTTTTAAGAGATGCTTCGCCCCTCTACGCTGGCTACTCCCCTTTTAGGGGGTGGGGATATTTTACGGGTAATTTAGAAAAAGTTATAAGGGCGGCAGTGTGGGAAAAGATAACTAAGAAGTAGTGGGGATAAGGCGGCGAAAAACTAACGGACAACCACACGATGCCATGAGGGCGGTCGGGTGGGAAAAGATAACTAAGAAGGGGATGGAAAAAAGGGGAAAATTACGGCATTAGTGGAGGATGTCCCAGTAATCGGTGAAAGCACTACAAACGTTCACTGATACGTCTTGTCAGCACCCGTAATATTATACCCGTGGAAATAACTAACACCCCGACGGTGATAAGCAACATGCATACCAGGGCGTTACCCACCTGTAATACCTCGTTAGCATACATCGCCTGGACTACCAGAACACCCATGACGATGCCGGCTATTATCAGGCCCACTCCTAGTATCCCGAAGAATAGAAGTGGTCTTTCCTCGGATATCATGATAAATAAACTTCTTAATATACCCGCCCCGTGACTTACCGGATTGAGGCTCGAGCTATCTCCGGTGTAGCTCACGGATACGGGTACTTCTTTGATACGCAGTTTTTTAGCGGCAGCCTCCTTAATTATCTCCGATGATATTGCCATCCCCGTCTCTTTTAAGTCCAGCTCGCTGATAGCTTTTCTGGAATAAGCGCGGAATCCCGACTCCGTGTCGGCTATCTTTTCACCCGACAGGAAATTAGTCAGTCCCCCTAGGACTTTTTGTCCCGCCCGGCGATATCGCGGTATCATATGCTTCTGCATTTCGCGAGAGCCTATTACCACGTCATATCCTTCTGAAATCGCTTCAACCAGAGAAGGTATTTCATCAGGATTATGCTGGGAATCGGCGTCAAGGATAATAAGAACGTCGGCATCCAGCGTCTTGGCTTCGGAAAGAATCGTACGTACCGCGTTTCCGTAGCCCCGGTTACCCTCATGGCTGATGACAGTCGCTCCAGCGAGTTCAGCCACTGCACGGGTCCGGTCGGTACTGCCGTCATCGACGACGATTACTTCATCGGCATACTGCTTCGCCTGCAAGATAACGGTGCCGATATACTTTTCTTCGTTATAGGCAGGTGTTCCTACGATTACCTTCATCGGAGTTGTTTTATTCATATCAAACAACCGGGTTGAGTTACTCTATTATAATTCACTACCGGAGATTTTTCCATAGCATACCGCTATCGATTACTGGCGGTTAAAAACATCCTTAATTTCTCACCACGACCTTGATTAATTGACTATTGTCACTTTATCAGCCCCATGTTGATTGCGTAAGTAGGAACGAGAGTCACAAAAAAGTCAAATATAGCCGAGTTATATGACATTAACTGTCCAAATTCTTGACAAATGTGCATACACCGTATATAATGTTATGTATTACAGCCAATGAACATTTACTTAACAACCATGTGATGTGAAGAAAATGCAACAATTGTGTGAAAAGGTCAGAGAGCTAAGATCAAAGAAAGGGTGGGCGCAAGAACATCTGGCACGGGAAATCGGTGTCAGCCTTTCAACGGTACAACGCTGGGAAAAAAGGGGGGGGCGGCCCACCTATCTAGCCCGAAGAGAATTGAACCGGCTTTTCAAAGAAGTGGGTATTCATATCGACTGATGCATCTAACCTGCCACCCAATATCGCTTCTTAAGGTGCCTGATAGCCGGAGACCTAATTATAAAAGAACAGGGGAATATTCGTACAAAAAAGGGGGGGAATTTCACGGTAATGCAGGCTGCGATATTAGCCGGGGGACTGGCTACCCGACTGGGTAACTTGGCTATAAATCAACCGAAGTCTCTGGTGCCGATAAACGGAAAAGCCTTTTTAGAGTACCAGTTGGCATTTCTGGCCAGAGGCGGGGTCAGGGATATCGTGTTATGCCTGGGACACCTGGGACAAACGATACCCCAGCACTTTGGCAATGGCAGGAATTACGGAGTGAATATTCAATATAGTTTTGAAGAGAAGCCCCTCGGTACTGCCGGAGCGCTAAAAAAAGCCGAAGCGTTACTTGACGATACTTTCTTTACGCTATACGGAGACTCATATCTATCCCTGGACTTTCATCAGGTTTTTTCAATGATAAAGTCGGAAAACAAGCTGGGAGTAATGACGGTTTTCAAGAATTATGACCGTTATGACCGAAGTAATACCGCTATAAAAGGGAACCTGGTGAGACTGTACAGTAAAAACGGCAGAACAGAAGATACGGTTTATATCGACTACGGAGCTAACGCTTTTAAAAAAGAAGTCCTGAAGATGATTCCGAAAGACCGGTCTTATTCATTGGAAAATTTGTTTATACAACTAATAGATATGGAAGAACTCCTTGCCTTCGAGGTGAAGGAGCGTTTTTATGAAATCGGCTCACTCCGGGGGCTCAAAGAGTTCGAGCAACACATATTGGAGAGAACGAAATGATACTCTCCAGAGCGCCGACAAGAATCACCCTGGGCGGAGGGGGGACTGATTTAAAGTCATACTACTCCAAGCACGGAGGTTTTTTAATTGCCGGGGCGGTGGATAAATACTGCACGATACTTGCCAACAAAAGATTTCAGAATGATATCCGCCTCAGTTACTCACAGGTAGAGGATGTAAGTAGAACAGCCGACATACAGCACCGCATATTCCGGATGGCGCTGGAGTATACCGGAATTGAACGAGGGCTTGAGCTTCACTCCACAGCCGATATTCCCGCTAGCTGCGGACTGGGCACATCCTCGACGTTCACCGTAGCGCTACTCAATGCCCTTCATGCCTATAAACATGACTTCATTACGCAAAAGCAACTCGCCGAAGAGGCCTGTCATGTTGAAATAGACCTTATGGGCGAGCCCATCGGCAAGCAGGACCAGTATATCAGTTCCTTCGGCGGTCTTACCTGTTTAACAATCGATAAGAACGGAGATGTTCTGGTTGAACCGCTGCGTTTTTCCCGGGAGTCATTGGACAGACTGGAGGGCAATATCCTGCTGTTCTATACCGGCATACAGAGGAGTGCCTCGGCAATACTCAGCGAGCAAGACCAGAAATGCCACCAGGATGACGAGGATATGACCAGGAACCTTGACCAGATTAAACAGATCGGGCTGGATACCCGCCGTTTTCTGGAAAAGGGTCAGGTGGACATGCTCGGGGAACTCCTCCACGTTCACTGGGAGATAAAGAAGAAGCGCTCCAGTAATATGTCCGACCCCTATGTAGACGAGTGCTACGAACTTGCCCGAAAGCACGGAGCTATCGGCGGGAAACTGGTCGGCGCCGGGGGTGGCGGATTCTTTATGTTCTACTGCAACAATTTCGACCATGACAAACCGAGACTGGTAGAAGCCATGCAAAAGATAGGCCTGCGCTGGGAGCGTTTCCGCTTTGACTTTGACGGCGCCAAGATACTGGTCAACGCCTAACAAGATAGCGATGAATAACGGAAATTATATCAAGAGTTACCTGGCAGAGGTGAAAGAGATTGCCAGTGAAATGTCGGTAGAAGATATCAACCGCACCGTCGAGTTACTTTATGATACCTGGAAAAATGGCAATCAGGTTTTCATCTGCGGTAACGGCGGCTCGGCATCCACGGCGACTCACTTCGCCTGCGACCTGGCTAAAACCACGATAATAGACGGTCGAGAAAGATTCAAAGTCGAATGCCTTAACGATAATATCCCGTTAATGCTGGCACTCATCAACGATGATGGCTTCGATAATCTTTTCATCGAACAGCTTAAAGCCAAGTTCAGAAAAGGCGATGTTGTAATCTGTATCAGCGTCCATGGTGGTGCCGGTCGGGATAAAGCGCAACTATGGTCACAAAACCTCCTGAAAGCGATGAAATACGCCCAGGAAAACGGGGGTAAAGCTATAGGGTTCAGCGGTTTCGACGGCGGACCGATGAAATATATTGCCGACGCATGCGTGGTAATTCCGGCATATTCCACTCCCCAGGTAGAGTCCTTCCACCTCACCATCGAACACCTGATCTGCAATAACCTCAGGGAAATAATCGAAGAGAGCCGGATAACGTGAAAGCAGTGTTTCTCGATAGAGACGGAGTCATTAACAAGCTTATTTACCATCATGAACACGGCATTATCGACTCCCCTTTTACCGTTGAGCAGTTTTCACTGATAAACGGAGTGGGGAAGGCTATTAAAAAACTGCGTGAAAACGATTATAAGGTAATACTGGCATCCAACCAGCCCGGTATCGCCAAAGGATTCTTCTCGAGGGACATTTTTCAGAAAATAAGAAAAAGGATGAACAATCTACTCACCGTATCCGGAACCGGACTTGACGGGGAGTATTATTGTCTGCATCATCCCGAGGCGGTAATTCCCCGGCTCAGGACAAACTGCGAATGCCGCAAGCCCGGGCCGGGTCTATTATTAAAGGCAGCCAGAGAAATGGACATCGATTTATCACAATCATGGATGGTAGGTGACGGTATTACCGATATTCAGGCGGGAAAACAGGCAGGCTGCCGGACAATTCTGATAGGCAGGATGAAGTGCGAACTATGTGAAATGATGAATAGACTCGAAGCCGTACCGGACTTCATCGCACCCAATCTTACGGAAGCAGCTGATTATATACTGATGAAAGGAGACCAACAATGGAAATCTTCATTGATTCAGCGAGTATCGACAATATCGAAAAATGGCTAGAGATGGGAGTTATCGACGGCGTTACCACCAATCCCAGTATCATGTTCGGCGACGGCGTTTATGACGCCGAAGCCGGAGCCAAAGCTATCGCGACACTGATCCACCCCCGTCCCTTAAGCGTCGAAGTTACTACCAATGACCTGAATGGAATGGTAGAACAGGCAGAGATGTTTGCCTCCTGGGCTCCGAATATCGTTATCAAGATACCTCAGATAACCCAGGACGGTATCCCCTGCTACGGTGTTATCAATCACCTGGAAGCGGAGGGAATCAGGGTAAATGCCACCGCCGCCCTGTCACTGGGTCAGGTGATACTCGCCGCCAAGGCTAAAGCAACCTATATCAGCATCTTTACCGGTCGCCTATCCGATGAGGGAGGCAACGCCGCCGAGGTTATCAGCAACGCCGCCGACTGGCTGGAGCGCTGGGAATACAAGAGTAAGTTGATAATCGGCAGCATCAGGTCGGTCGGCGATATCCTGAGTGCGGCCATAGCGGGCGCCCATATCATCACCATACCACCGGCTTTCCTGACTAAAATGGCCGACCACAAATATACCCGTGAGACTGTCCGGCAATTCGTGGCCGATGCCCAGAAGGCTACCGAGCAGATGAAAACAGCCACGCGGGTTTGATTAGTTTACTGAGAATAATTATGCGGGGGAAGAAAACCACATGGACCTACTTTTTATTATCATCACTTCAGTCCTGCTTGTTCCCCTGGCTATTCTCACCGGTGGACTGGTCAGAATCGTATTAGGTCTGCTCTTTGTCCTTTTCTTTCCCGGTTATACTCTCATGGCGGCGCTCTTTCCCCGGAAAACCGATCTGGAAATAATCACACGCCTGGCGATAAGTCTGGGTACGAGCGTAGCACTGGCAGGGCTCCTTCTCCTTTTATTGAACTTTACGCCATGGGGTCTGCAGCTCTATCCAATCATCGTTGTCCTGTTCCTTTTCACCGGCACCGCGGCGGTTATCGCCTGGCTGCGCCGCAAGAGGTTTGCCCCCAAGGAACGCTTTGACCCGACCCTGAACCTGAAGTTGGCAACAATATTCCGTTTCTGGACGGAAAGGAAACACCTGGAAAGGGCTCTTATAGTCATACTGGCGCTGGCTATAATCGGGACTATCGGTACCCTGGGTTTCGTTATCGCCGCACCCAAAGCGGGTGACCCGTATACCGAATTCTACCTTCTTGACCTGGATAAGAAGGCCGATTATTACCCCAGCGAGTTAGCCGTAGGAGAAGATGGTGAGGTAATCGTAGGCATAATTAACCGGGAGGGTGAGGCAACCGTCTACAACATCGAGATAGTGTTTGACGGAGAAAAAACGGACGATATAGGCCCCATTAATCTGGGACAGGAAGAGAAATGGGAGCAAGGGGTAACATTTACGCCCACCCGGGACGGACCGGACCAGAAGGTAGAATTCCTGCTTTATAAAGACAGCCGTCAACTCTATCAGGAACTCCACCTCTGGATAGATGTCAGCGGTGATGTAATTTGAGAACCGGGTCTTGCCAAAATAGTGTAAAGAGAAAGGTTACCGGAGATAAATGCAAAACGACAAAAGACAATTCATCACCGGGGGCGCCGGATTCATCGGAAGCCATCAGGATAGCCGCCAGGAGACTTCGGGGTAAGGAGGAATAACAGACCATGTCGAAACGTAACAGAATTTGCGTCATTGGAACCTGGCATCTCGGTAGTGTGGTGTCCGCCTGTTTGGCTGACCTGGGCTATACCGTCGTCGGAGCCGACCAGAACAACAGGTCGATAGAAGTTCTAAACAAAGGCATCGCTCCTCTGTTCGAGCCGGGTCTAGAGGAACTGATAAATAGGAACATAAAAGCCAACAGATTAAGCTATACCACCCATATAGCGGATGCCGTAAAAGGCTGCAATCATGTTCTGATAACCTATGATACTCCTGTTAGTGAAAACGACGAGGTGGATTTATCCGGAATATTCGCTACTGTCAATGAAATAGCCGAACACCTGGAGAACAACACGGTAATCACAGTAAGTAGTCAGGTACCCGTAGGTACCTGTGAACAGATAAAGGCAATGATTCAGAAGCTCAATCCTTCGCTGGACTTTGATATTGCCTACAGTCCGGAAAACCTGCGACTGGGACAGGCCATAGAGCGATTTCTCCATCCGGAGAGAATAGTCATCGGCGCCGAAAATGACACCACGCTGGATAAAGTAGAAAAACTGTTCAGCGTTATTGATGCCCCGATAATAAGAATGAACTTAAAAACAGCCGAGATGACCAAACATGCTATCAATGCGTTTCTGGCGACATCAATCAGCTTCGCCAACGAAATGGGCAATCTCTGCGACGAGGTAGGCGCGGATGCCTCCAGGTTAGCGCAAGCGCTGGCATCGGATGCGCGGATAGGGCCGCACCTGCCGCTGTCCCCGGGGCTGGCCTTTGGGGGCGGGACATTAGCTCGCGACCTCAAGATTCTGCAGGACCTCGGCGACCGTCTGAACTACCAGACATGGCTCATCGACGGAGTGGTGCAGGTAAATGAGCAACAGAAGAAGCTGGTAATCAGGAAACTGGAGAAAATATACGGTTCGGTGGGTAAACTGACGGTAGGGGTCCTGGGGCTAGCCTATAAAGCCGGTACCTCTACCCTGCGCCGTTCCACCGCTCTGGAAATCATCGGTCGTCTGGTTTACGGGGGCGCTACGGTCAAGGCTTATGACCCCAAAGCGGATGCCGAGGAAGTCAGGGCACACCGGGAATTCGAATTCTGCGATGACCCGTATCAGACCGCCAAAAACAGCGATGCCCTGGTTATTGCCACCGACTGGCCGGAGTTCCGTGAGCTGGATTTTGATTTGATTAAATCAGTGATGAAAAAACCGGTGCTCATCGATGCGAAAAATATGCTGGACGGTAGACCGCTGCTGGCAAAAGGCTTCCTCTACTCGGGAGTAGGAACAGGAATGGACTATGCAGCTAGAAAATAAAACGTGCATTATTACGGGCGGCGGCAGGGGTATCGGCAAAGCGATAGCCTTGGCTTTCGCCAGAGAGGGAGCCAACCTAGTCTTAGCCTCAAGAACTCGCCCGGAGCTTGAAGCGACGAAAAAGGGAATAATGGATTCCTCCGAGCATTTTTCCCTGATAAACGGCGTTGGTGAAGCTATTAAAAAACTGCGTGAAAACGATTATAAGGTAATTCTGGTATCGAACCAGCCCGGCATTGCCAAAGGGCTCCTCTTGAGGGATATATTTATAAAAATAAGAAAAAGGATGAATAGAATACTGGCCGTATCAGAGACGAGGCTTGACGGGGAGTACTATTGCCTACATCACCCCGAGGCAGTAAACCCCAGGCTCAGGACAAACTGTGAATGCCGCAAGCCCAAGCCGGGTCTTCTGTTACAGGCATCCAGAGAAATGGACATCGATTTAGCACAATCATGGATGGTGGGTGACGGTATTACCGATATTCAGGCGGGAAAACGGGCAAGCTGCCGGACGATTCTCATCGGCAGGATGAAGTGCGAGTTTGCTACTTGATGGACGAGGAAAATGCCAGACCTGATGCTGTGTGTCCCGACCTATGAGGAGCAGCCAAGCTGGTTGGAATTAAAGTACGAGATAATGTGGATTTAAGTATGAAAAGAGAGTTGATGGATATTCTGGCTTGTCCAGTTTGCAAGGGAGACTTGAAGCTTGGCGTGACAGACGAAAATGAAACAGAGGTAGTTAGCGGCTCACTATATTGCCCTAGATGCGATGTACACTACCCTATCGTGGACACCATCCCTAACCTTTTGCCATTGGACAGGAGTTATAAGTCGGGCTAGTCTGTGCTGGGAACACTAACTTATAGGAGGATAGACATGGAAATCTTTATTGACTCGGCAAAAATAAGCGAGATTGAAAAGTAGCTTGGGATGGGGGTAATAGATGGCGTTACCACCAATATACCAAGGAGACGGTAAGGCAATTTGTAAACGACGCCCAAAAGACACTGGAGACGATAGAGAAGGTGAAACGCTAATAGCGAGAGAAAGGATGAACAGACCTGAGAATTGTCCCAGTGTTACCGTGCTTATCTGCACACTCAATGAGGAAAGGAATCTACCTCATGTTCTCCCTAAAATACCCCGGTGGGTGGACGAAATCCTCCTTGTAGATGGTCATTCTACCGACAACACGTTTGAGGTGGCTAAGGAAATTCGTCCCGGGGTTAAGGTGCTATATCAGCTAGGGAAAGGCAAGGGTGACGCCATAAAGTATGGGGTGGAACATGCCAGTGGCGATATTATTGTGACCTTAGACGCGGACTGCGAGACTGACCCTGAAGATATACCCAGGTTTGTTGTACCCCTCCTGAATGGATACGACTTCGCCAAGGGTTCTCGGTTGGCTCATGGCCACCCCGTAAACATGCCTTGGCACCGCTGGTTTGGCAACAATATCCTTGCCGTTACCTCTAATATTCTCCATGGGACGAAATATACAGACATCTGCTCTGGTTATAACGCTTTCTGGAATAGTGCCTTTTTACGCCTAAAGCTCATTCATAACGGTTTTGAGATGGAACAGGAAATGCTCGTAAAGGCTAAGAAGGCAGGTCTAAAGGTGACGGAGGTAAATCATTGCAGTGCTGGGAGGCTCAATGGTACCAGCAAGGTCTCTGATATCAAGCAAGGGCTTTTAGATTGGATAGTTATTATTAGGGAGTGGTTTCGTGGCTGAGCAGTCTCTCCTTTCCATCGTCATCACTTGCTATACTACCGAGAGACTGAGGGATGTCCTTGAGCTTCTTGACAGCATAAAAGCTTTGACCTATCCCTACACTGAAACCATAGTAGTAGTGGAAAGGTCGATAGAGTTATTTGACCATATCAGGATATATGCGGCTGTAAATACTCATCCCCAGGTGAAGGTAGTATTTAATTATAGCGAGCCGGGGCTATCATCAGCCAGAAACCTGGGTATCAAAGAGGCAAGGGGAGATATAATAGCCTTTGTTGATGACGATGCTCTCCTTTT
This sequence comes from uncultured Dehalococcoidaceae bacterium, assembly GCA_964503235.1. Taxonomy (GTDB): domain Bacteria; phylum Chloroflexota; class Dehalococcoidia; order Dehalococcoidales; family RBG-16-60-22; genus W425. The sequence continues at coordinate 14,081 of CAZCZJ010000005.1, forward strand.
TTCTGATTGGGCAGAAGAGACGGTGAAGACTTATGAGGATGGCTCTACCATCGGCGTCACTGGTCCCATTTTGCCTCTATGGGAAGATGAGATTGTAGACTGGTTTCCCAGCGAACTTGATTGGATACTCAGTTGTGCTGGTTTCTCAGGTATTACCGAGAGGGAAGAAGTGAGGAATGTCTTTGGAACTAACATGTCATTCAGGAGGGAAGCCTTTGATTCTGCTGGTCTATTTCTGACTCAGTTGGGAGCCAAGGGGGGTGGTGAGAGCGGAAAGCACGAGCTTGTGGGCGATGAAACTGAGTTTTCGATAAGAGTAGGCCGAAAGACAGGAAAGCGCATACTATATAATCCGAGGGTGAAGGTACAGCACAGGGTCTACAAATATCGAGTTACCCCTATGTTTATCGCGAGGAGAGCCTATTGGGAGGGCTATACCAAGGCTATGTTCAATCAGAGCTACCGTAATAGCAATAAAGACGAGAAACTTTTGAGTGTTGAATACCAGTTGCTGCGACGCATACTGACCCAGCTTTTCCCCAGCATATTGAAAGGTCTCTTTAGAAAACCTGCCACTGCTTGGCGCAGGTTATCCATAACCATCAATGCTGTATTTTTCGTTGCCGTCGGCTATTTCTGTTATTCGTTCCAGCGCCTTCTCGGACGTGCCCAAACCATATTTCATGAAAGTTTATGAATGAAAGAAAAAGATATGAAACAGGATATCAAATTTAGCAAACACTTTGTTACTGGAGGAGCCGGCTTTATTGGCAGCCATCTAGTGGATAGACTAGTGGCTGAGGGTAAGGAGGTTACAGTCTACGATAACCTGTCTGCCGGGAAGAAGGAGTATATCGCCCACCACCTGAGCAAGAGCAATTTCCACTTCCACCATGCCGACGCCCTTGATCTAGACACATTGACCACGGCGATGTGTGGTCATGAGGTAGTATGGCACCTCGCCGCCAATAGCGACATACCCGGTGGCAACAAAAATACCGATCTCGATTTGAAGAATGGCACCATAGCCACGCGTAATGTGCTCGAGGCGATGAGGCAGAACAATATTAACAAGGTCCTTTTTTCCTCCAGCTCCACGGTGTACGGGGATGTGCCGCTGGTGGCGTTGGCTGAGACCAACGGCCCGCTCCTGCCCATCTCGCTTTACGGTGCCAGCAAGCTGGCCTGCGAGGGACTGCTCAGCGCCTATTGCCACCTCTTCGGCTTCCAGACATGGGTATTCAGGTTCGGTAATGTGTTGGGGACAAGGATGGGGCACGGGGTCATCCATGATTTCATCAACAAGCTAAAGAGGAACCCGCGCGAGCTGGAGATTTTGGGCGACGGCAACCAGCAAAAGAACTATTTCCTGATTGAGGACTGTCTGGACGGCATGAACTGGGCCTTTCAGAATTCAGGCAAACGCATTGACGTCTTCAACCTAGGTTGTGAGGCCACAGTGACGGTGACAGAAATAGCGCTGATAGTAGTGGAACAGATGGGGTTGAGCCAGGTAAAATTCAAATACACTGGCGGGGTGAGGGGTTGGCCCGGTGATGCCCCTTATGTTCAGTACGATGTGAGGAAGATGAAGAAATTAGGCTGGAGTGCTTCTCACACCTCCGCCGAGGCAATACGCATCGCTGCCAAGCGTCTAATCGAGTCTACTTGAAGCTAAGCAATTGGAGGCAAAACCATGGTGGAAGACAATAAGGTTTGTGTAATTGGTATCTGGCACCTGGGCTCGGTGGTTTCAGCTTGTCTTGCTGATTTGGGCTACTTTGTTGTCGGTGTGGATAAAGACCCAAATAGGATAAAGGATTTAAATAATGGTACCCCACCTATATTTGAGCCGGGCCTGAAAGAGCTAATCACAAATAATATGACCTCTGGAAGACTGGCCTTTACCACGGATTTAGGCAATGCCCTAAAGGGTGCTAGGTATATCCTGATAACATTTGATACCCCTGTAGATGAGAATGACGAAGTAGACCTATCGTCTATCTTTGATACCACCACAGAACTGGCTAAGTATCTGGAAATAGGCTCAGTAATTATCGTGAGCAGCCAAGTCCCGGTTGGCACCTGCGACCGAATAAAATCACTGATTAAGCAGAATAACCCTTCTCTAGATTTCGATGTTGCCTGTAGCCCGGAAAATCTGAGGCTGGGACAAGCCGTAGACTACTTCAAAAAACCAGACAGGATAGTAATTGGCGCTGATTGCGAGCCTACCCTTAATAGGGTAGAAGTTCTCTTTAATGTTATTCCTGCCCCCAAGCTCAGGATGAATCTAAGAACGGCCGAGATGACCAAACATGCCATTAATGCTTTTCTGGCGACGTGTATCAGCTTCGCCAACGAAATGGCCAATCTTTGCGATGAACTGGGGGCTGATGCCTTAAAGATGGCGGAGGCATTGAAATCAGAGGCGAGGATAGGACCGAAACTGCCCTTGCTACCCGGGCTTGCCTTTGCCGGTGGAACACTGGCCAGAGATTTGAAAATTCTCAAGAATCTGGGCGAGAGTTCTAACTACGAAACCCCGCTGATTAACGGGGTACTGACAATAAACCAGCGGCAGAACGAGTTGGTGGTGAGGAAAATACAAAAAATATACGGTTCGGTTAAGAATCTAACGGTAGGTATTCTGGGGCTAACCTACAAAGCTGGTACCAGCACCCTGCGCCGTTCTGCCGCTCTGGAAATCATAAAGGATTTAACCAGCGAGGGTGCTACTATCAGGGCTTATGATCCTAAGGCAGATTTAAAGGAGGTCCGGCTGCATAAAGAATTTGAGTTCTGCACTGACCCCTATGTAGTAGCCAAGAACAGTGATGCCTTGGTTATTGTTACTGACTGGCCGGAATTTAAAAACCTGGACTTCGATTTGATTAAATCGTCAATGAAAAAGCCGGTCCTTATTGATGCCAAAAATATGTTATATGATAAGGAACTCGCCAATAAGGGCTTTATCTATTCAGGAGTGGGAACAGGGGATAAATTGTGATTAGTGTTCTTACGAAGCTGTCTAACAACTCACTAATGTGGCAGTTACGATACCGGATACTCATATTCTTGGTCAGATTTATGAAACCATGGGGTATCCAGGTAGAGTCCACCACCTTCTGCAATTTGCGCTGTGTTTTCTGTGAGAGGTCAAGTTCTAATCGAAAAAACTCCAGTCTTGATCTTGAGAAATTTGTTGCCTTTATCAAGCCCCAAGACTTTCTAAAATTCCCAGGATTTGGATTTAGTGTAGATCTTACTAGGACCGGAGAGCCTCTTCTGAACGAGAACCTTCTAAGAATGGTCCATCATGTTAAACAAGGAGGAGGACGCTGCGGTTTTACAAGTAATTTTCTCTTAGCCGATAAGAGAAAGGCAAAAGAGCTACTTGATAGTGGCTTGGATTATATTGGCATATCTTTAGACGCAGCCGATAGACATTTATATGAGACTGTCAGGCGGGGAGCACAATTTCACCGTCTAGTCGAAAATATTTCGACTTTTGTAAGTCAAAGGAATGAACTTCACAAAAAGAGTCCATCACTTTCTATAATGTGCACAGTCTCTAATGACAATATCGTGAGTGAGATGCCAAAAGTCGTCAAGCTCGCATCCGACCTGGGCATAACAAAGATTAGATTTCAGACTGCAGCAAGAGTAGACGGGGAACCCTATAACCCTAACAGTCTTGAGAATTTTCAAAATTACTTCAGGGATGCCCTTCAAATTGCCAGAAATAACGGCATAAGCTTAGAGACCTCTGCACTGGTAAATAAGAGACGATGTTGTATACCGTTTTACCCGTTTGTTACCGTGGAAGGTTATATCCTGCCTTGCTGTTGGATCACTCAGATGATGTCTCATGGAGACCAGATTACACTGAGCTTTGGGAATGTTTTCCAAGAGGATTTACTGAATATCTGGTTCTCTGATGCCTATATAAACTTTAGAAAGAGAGTGTTATCGGGCAACTTTCCATCCATTTGCCTTAATTGCCCTGTTGTTGACATTCCAAAGGACGGTAATGATGCCGGAGGATAAGGCTCTTAGGGTAGGCATAATAGGTGCCGGTCTTCAAGGCGGGCGCCGAGCTCCAGTATTGAAGCAGTTCCCCGGAAATGAGCTGGTCATAGTGGCTGCTGACCATCAGGAGTCAGCAGCGCAACTGGCTGAGAACATAGGATGTGAGGCAACCAATCACTGGGAGGAGGTGGTAGAAAGGGAAGACATAGATATAGTCCTGGTATGCACTCCACCCCATCTCCATGCCTCTATGAGTATCGCTGCTATGAAACACGGCAAGCATGTCCTATGTGAAAAGCCATTGACCAGAACTATTGAGGAAGCTGAACGGGTGCTAGAAGCAGCTAAAATCAATAAGGTTATTCTTAAGTGCGGGTTCAACCACCGTCATCATCCTAGCATACAAAAAGCTAAGGATTGGTTTGAGGAGGGTATCATCGGGGAACTGGATTTTATTCGTTGCCGATACGGGATTTGTGGTCGTCCGGGTTATGAAAAGGAGTGGAGAGCGAATCCAGAGATAGTCAGCGGTGGGCAACTAATGGAGCAGGGAATACATGCTGTAGACCTGTTTCGCTGGTTCTTAGGAGAATTTACCGAAGTTACGGGCTTTATATCCACCCGTTTCTGGGATATAAAGCCTCTTGAGGACAATGGCTTCGCCCTCTTTCGCACTGAGAAGGGGCAGGTAGCCTCTCTTCATTCCAGTTTGACCCAGTGGAAAAACCTCTTCTCTTTTGAACTTTTTGGTCAGGATGGCTACATTCTTGTCGAAGGTCTTGGCGGCGGTTATGGGACAGAGAAGGTTACATTGGGTAAAAGAGCTTTTGATGAGCCTTTCAGAGATGAAACCACCGAGTTCCGTGGCGGGGATATATCCTGGTATGAGGAGTGGAAGGAGTTTGATGCCGCCATAAAAGAGAAGAGAGAACCACTAGGCAACGGCTACGATGGGCTTGAAGCACTAAGACTGGTTAATGCTGTATACCAATCTACCCGCGATGGCTGTACCGTAAAGCTATAATGAGCAAATGTTTGATAACCGGCTGTGGTAGCTTCATCGGTTCTCACTTGGCAGAGTTTCTGCTGAAGATGGAGCTCGATGTTTATGGGACGGTTCACCAGAACAGCGGAAATATAGACCATCTGAAGGACAAGCTGAATATCCTCAGGTGTGATATCCTGGATGAAGAGAGGGTAGAGTCCCTTATCGCTGAGGTCAATCCCGACTTCATTTTCCACCTCGCAGCTCAGAGTTTGATCGGAACCTCCTGGCAGGATCCGAAGAGAACCTTAAACGTGAATATACTAGGGACTCTCTATCTGCTGGAGAGCATCAGAAAGGCAGCTATAAACCCTGTAATCAATGTTGCTTGCTCCAGTGCCGAGTACGGGTTTAGTGATAAGGATGAAATCCCGATAAAGGAGACCAAAGCCCTCCACCCTTCCAGCCCCTACGGAGTGAGCAAGGTAGCACAGGATATGCTATCCCATCTCTACTGGCAAGCCTACGGGCTAAGGGTAGTGCGGTTTCGCCCTTTCTATATCACCGGTCCTAGGAAGACCCTCGATGCTTGCTCAGATTTCGCCAGGGGTATCGCCGAGATAGAGGTTGGGCAAAGAGCTACCCTCAGTGTTGGTAACCTTGAAACGGTTCGGGATTGTGTGGATGTTAGGGATGCTGTCAGGGCTATGTGGCTCCTTATACAAAAGGGGACACCAGGGGAAGTCTATAATATATGCTCAGGAAAAGGTTGCAAGATGAAAGATATCCTGGATAAGTTAGTTTCTCTGTCTCGGCGACCTGTCGAGGTTCACCCCGACCCCAACTTGATGCGTCCTTCTGATGAACTAGTTCTTATCGGTGATAACTCCAAACTCTGTGAATTGGGTTGGAAACCACAAATCCCTATAGAGAGGACTCTCTCCGACATACTAGACTACTGGAGAGCTAAAGTCCTAGGTACTAAAGGGTAAGGGGCGCTTGAGTTGCTACAACTGATAAAGCTGTTGAGCTTGCGCTTCAGTGGATTTCTCACTGAGGTTATTAGTATAGCCACCTCCAAAGAGAGGCTGAAGCAGCTTTTTCGCGTCTCCCTCTACTCCAACGCCGCCTTCCTGTTGATAGCCAACGCAGCAGGCAGCCTCCTCGGTTTTGCCTTCTGGATAATAGTAGCCAGGGTCTATCCTGCTGAAGATGTAGGCCTGGCATCAGCCGTCATTGCGGCAGTGGGATTGCTGGCAATGCTTTCCCACTTAGGGCTGGGAATGGGGCTGATAAGGTTCCTCCCGCATTCCGGTAGAAATGCCAGCTCAATGATTAACACTGTCTTCACCATCGGCACATTGGTCTCAGTCATAACCGCCTTCATCTTTATCGCCGGACTCAGCTTTTGGTCGCCAGCCCTCCTTTTCGTCAGGCAGCATCCTATCTACCTTGCTGCCTTTGTTGTTTTTACCATTGCCGCTACCTTATCAACTCTGATAAATGAGACCTTCGTGGCTGAACGGCGAGCTAGCTTTGTCCTAGCCAGGGGTTTCATCTTTAGCCTATTGAAACTCCCTTTGCCTATAGTGCTGGCAGCATTCTTTCACTCTTTTGGCATCTTTGCCTCTTGGGGCATGTCTTTAGGGGTGGCGCTTTTGCTTAGCATCTTTTTGTTCCTGCCTCGAGCCCAACCTGGCTATCGCCCTTTTTTTGCCTTTAACAGACGCGTAGTGAATGACATGCTGCACTTCTCCTTTGCCAACTACCTCTCTGTGCTTTTTCGAGGTGCCCCTGGTATGCTTCTTCCTATCATGGTGATAAACATATTGGGTGCCGAGCCGCAGGCTTACTTTTATATGGCCTTGATGACTGGAGCGGTGCTCATTATGATTCCTGAGGCTTTCTCAACCTCCCTTTTTGCCGAGGGCTCCTATGATGAGCACACACTGGGGCTTAATATCCGTCGAAGCTTGAAGATAACCTTCCTTATTCTTGTACCAGCTGTCATCTTGATACTGGCTATCGCTGATAAGCTTCTCCTTCTTTTTGGTGGCTCCTACTCTGAGAATGCAACTACTCTGCTCCGCCTCCTAGCCATTTCGGCTATACCTATGACAATCAATGCTGTTTATTTAGCTATAAAGAGGGTAGAGAAGAAGTTGAAAATAATTGTAGGCTTAACCGCTTTTGCAGCAGTATCTATTCTGGGGCTCAGCTATTTTCTCCTGCCCCGAATGGGCATCGATGGAGCCGGTATTGCCTACCTCATAGGTCACACAACTATCGCTTTGGTAATTGTGGCAAGCTGGCTCAGAAGACAGCGGGCGCTGCGCTTATCGCCAAAAAGAGACTAAATGAAAGTTGATAAAACTGTTGTCACGGTGGTAAGAGACGGCCTTTGCACTGGCTGTGGTACCTGTGTGGCAATCTGCCCCAAGGATGCCATGGAGATGACAATAAGCAAGTCCAAGGGAATATATCTACCCCATGTGGACAAGCAGAACTGCAATCAGTGTGGCATTTGCCTTGAGACCTGCCCCGGGCATGGCGTGGATTTCGACCAACTAAATGGGGGAATCTTCGGCAAGCAGCCTGAGGATATTCTCTTGGGGAATTACCTCAATTGCTATATTGGTCATGCCACTGATAATAACGTCAGATATAACTCAGCCTCCGGCGGTCTGGTAACGGCACTGCTCATCTTTGCCCTGGAGCAAGGGATTATCACTGGCGCTCTGGTTACCAGGATGAATGAGAGCAGCCCTCTAGAGCCGCAGCCTTTTATTGCCAGAACTAAGGAGCAGATAATATCCGCCTGCAAATCCAAATATTGCCCGGTGCCCGCAAACATAGCCTTGAAAGAAATAATTAACGAAGATGGCAGATTTGCTGTTGTCGGGCTGCCCTGCCATATTCAGGGTATAAGGAAGGCAGAGTTGGTCAATAAAAAGCTTAGGGAGAGGATAGCCCTCCTTCTAGGAATTTTCTGTTCCCATCCCATGAGCTTTTCGGGTACCAGGTTCCTTCTTGATAGATATGGTGTTCAGCCGGAGGAGGTTGCCCGGCTCGATTACCGGGGTGAGGGGTGGCCGGGACATATGACCATCCACCTCAAGAATGGCATAAAGAGGCTCATACCTCACCTTGATTATAATATATTCTTTTGGGGACTGAACTTCTTCACCCCTGCGCGCTGCGCCTTGTGCTGTGACCAGGGCGCCGAATTAGCCGATATTTCCTTCGGTGATGCCTGGCTTCCTGAGCTAGTCGGGGACAAGATTGGCACCTCGGCGATAATCTCCAGAAGCGCCAGAGGAGAGGACCTGCTGAAGCAGGCGATGTCAAAGGGTGAAATAACCCTCAGCAGCCTGGAGAGCGACAGGGCCAGGGGGATGGTGGCAAAGAAGGAACAGTATGGAGCAATGTCTCGTCTGGCACATCTGGTGGGTAAAAAATTGCCAAGCTACAGGACGGAGCTACCCAAAGCCAAGCTCGCCGACTACATTGCTGCCCTGGAGCTTTACTTAGCTATCTTCCTATCAAGGCGCTACCTGTGGTGGTTAATCAGACTCTTGGCTCGCATAGCCAGACTGGCAGGCAAATCCTTAAGGTTGATAGGCTTAAGGCGCTGACGCCTTTTTTGATGATTCCACCAGCTCCTTGATGAGCTTTCCATAAAGCAGGGCTTGCTCTTCAGCTATTTTTGCTTTTTCCTTCAGCTCCTGGCTAACCCTCTCCCTGTTTGCCCACAGGGAGTCGAGCTTTGATTTCAGCTCAGCTAGAAGCTCATCAAAGCTTGGGGTTCGGATATCGACGATGTATGCCTCCTGCCCCATAGTCTTGCCGATAATGCGGTAAAACTTGTCTCCATAGGCAATAGCTATAGTGGGGACGCCCAGTGATGTAGCGGCAATGGTGGCATGCATCCGGCAGCCGATGAACATATCGCAGCTACCGATAACCCCCTTTATCTCGTCAGGTAGATAGTTACCCCGCAGCAGCCCCACGGCTTGCTTATTCTTCATCTGCTCATATATTCGGGAACATACCTCCCTGTCATTATTATGCTCACTATGATGCTCACTCCATTGTGCGCTCCCTGTGACGTGGGGAATAAAGCAGGCTGTGGCACCCAGACTGTCTACAACATAGTCAATCATTGCCGCCATAAGCTCGATATACTTTCTCTGCCTCTCCTCAGTCTCCATAGTGTCAGAGAAAGCATAGCGCTCCATTTCCAGCCAACTGGGGGAGAAGCCAATGAATGGCTTATCGCTCCTGGCGATACCCTCCTTTTGTAGAATGAGCTCAGCCTTTTCCCGGGGTGCTGCCTCGAGGGCAAGGGCAGGGTCAGCAACCAGGCATATCTTCGGCTTACTCAGACCTAATTGCTGGCAGTAGTCGTAGCTTGCTTCCTCTCTCAGCGCCAGAACATCAAACCTGTTAAGGACGAACCTGGCTGGATACATGGTGAGCCGGCTGGTGAATGGTCCTACATCGGTGGCAACCGTTGCCATAGGTTT
>CAZCZJ010000005.1:23723-35259 GCA_964503235.1 uncultured Dehalococcoidaceae bacterium
TGGTGAGCCGGCTGGTGAATGGTCCTACATCGGTGGCAACCGTTGCCATAGGTTTTTTATAGATTGCCCAGCCCAAGAATGAAAGAAAAAGGCTCAACAGGGTCGAGAGCGAACCATAAGTCGGGTCATTAAGAGTATCTGCGTTATTATGTATAACTACATCATACTGTTCATAGGGGTTTTTTATGCTCTTATTGAATTTCCCTGCCAGGCGGTAGATAAAGCAACGGCTGAAATGGTAAAGGACAAGGATAGCAGCGTTAGCCAGGATCAGCGGTTTTGTTTTCCTTACCCTCAGCCATGGGTATTGACGCAATTCTATGCCCAGCTTCTCAGAATCTCTATCCCTGTCCGGTTGCACGCTGAGAGCGGTTATCTCTACATCGGGCATATAGCTTCTGAGGCATTTTATCAAGCCCATTAAAGCTGCCACAGTCCCCATGTTCTTGAGTTCTAAGGGGTTATAGACGAGTATTTTAGGCATAATTATCCACCTAGCTGTGCTGGGCTGATTTTACCCTATTGTTCCCGGCAAATCAATCTACCTGATACTCACCTTGTTTTCGATTTGGCCTAACCTTTGCTCCTCCTTACGTGGATGAGCGGGTTGCCTGCATTCAATAAAGAAGTGGGTAGCCAGACACTCCGGCACGGATATGTTCAGGGGATGAGAAAATGGCAGGTCTTTCCGTAGCACGGCGGATAGTGTCCTGAATAAGCAAGATAGCAAAGGGATATATAGCCCGAACTTACGGCCGGAAACAACGTCAAATCCGGCTTGCTGTAAAAAGTGGGAAAAGTCTTGAAAGCTGAACATGCGAACATGGTCAGCCGCCCTTCCGCTAATCCCGCTGCCATTGGGGACGGTGAACAGGGCTACCCCATTTGGTTTCAGCACCCGGTAGCACTCCCTAACGGCATTGTCACCCTCAATGTGCTCCAGGGTCTCGGTGCAGATAAGGCAGTCGAACATATCCGACTTGAAAGGGAGTTCATTGGCGTTCCCAACATAGAAGCTGATGTTGTCATTCTGTTCTTTAGCTCTGCTGAGCGCTTCATGGGTGATATCAAGACCGTGCAGTTCCCTACCCTGGGGGTTTAACATAGTTAGAGATGTGCCCCAGCCACAGCCAACATCTAGAACCCTGCCCTGCCCAGCCCTCCTGACCACCGTTTTATAAATGTGACCTTCCCCGTAATTCGCGGTGCTCACGGCTTTGGCGGCTCGTTCTGACTGATGCCCCCCCAGATTAGCGATTAATTCCCGTCTCATGCACTGGTCGCATAAACCCTGGTGGCAGTTCTCGTAATTAAATAATCGCCTGCCGCAGTTAACACATCTGATGGAGTAATAGGTATGGCTCAGTAAAGCATAAATCAGGAAGGGGATGAGAAAGAGCACTCCTTCAAATCGGTTCAGCCAATGCCACATTCTAGCTTTGCCTCCTATTCTGGTTTCTGAAAGACAAACAGGCGTGCCTTTTTGCGTGGATGAGCGGGTTTTCTGCATTCAACGAAGAAGTGGGTAGCCAGGCACTCCGGGACGGATATGTTCAGAGGATGAGAAAACGGCAGGTTTTTCTCTAATAAGATAGATAGTATCCCAGATAAGCGAGTTACAAAAGGGATATATAGCCCGAACTTACGGCCGGAAACAATATCAATCCCGGCTTGCTGTAAAAAGCTGGAAAAGCTCTGAAGGCTAAACAGGCGGAGATGTTCAGGCGCCTTGCCACTCGCTCCTTTTCCATTAGGGACGGTGAACAGGGCTACACCGTTCGGCTTCAGCACCCGGTAGCACTCCCTGACGGCGTCATCACCATCGATGTGCTCCAGGGTCTCGCTGCAGAGCAGGTAATCAAAGGTATCCGACTTGAAGGGGATGCCCCTGGCATCCCCAGCGCTGAAGTTGATACTTTCGGTCAGCCTTTTAACTCTATTGAGTAGTGGCAGGGCAACATCAATGCCATGCAGTTCCCTATTCTGGAGGTGTAGCATAAATAGAACGGGTGCCCGCCCACAGCCAACATCTATAACCCTCCCCTGACCAACCCTCCTGGCTACCGTCTTATAAAGATGACCCTCTCCATAATTAACGCAGCTCACACCTGTCTCTGACCTCTGGGCATAAACCTGAGCCGGATTGCGAAGCAGGCTCTCCTTCAGGCACTTATCACATAGACCGACATGGCAATACTCGTAATCGAATAATCGCTTGCCGCACTTAGTGCATCTGGTTGAGTAGGAGATATGGCGCAGTGAGGCATAAATCAAGAAGGGAATGAGAAGGGGCGCTCTTTCAAACCGGGTCAGCCAGTGCCACATTTTACCCTTGCCTCCTATTCAGCTAGTCGCTTATAAATCTGAACATGACCATTATCATAGATTAGATCATTCTGTGAAAGTCTATTGACAAACTCCATCCATCTGGGGTCGGTGGACTCGATTATTATTCTGGGGGCATAAGAATGCCTGAATCTCTCAGAAATCACAAAAATAGCGTTCTCATCCCTTGAATTTTCAAAACGCTCGGCATACTGGTTCAGCTCCAGCCATAAACCCTCCTTGCCGGCTGATACTTCAGGTACTGGCATAGTTCGAAAATGGGCTTCAGGAACATAGTAAGTATAGACACTGGCGACAAAGCCGACAGAATAGAGATTCAATTCTTCAGCTCCATAAGTTGATTGTAAAAACTCACCGGCTGAGTTCTCCTGGGGATAAATGGTATGGGTGGAAACCCGGTAGTTGTCCGCCAGAAAAGTGGGCAGGGATAAAACAAGGAACAGGATAATTAACAAGGTAACCACGTGCCTCCTGAACCAGCCCCAGGGAGCAGCAAGACTCTTGTGGAACCCAGCGAAGTTAAGTGGTTCATCACGCCGGCTGAAGCCCGATAAGAAGCGGAACACAATGGGAATAGCAAAGAAGGGAGCATACATGAAAATCCGCCCGGTTTGTTCTCCACCCACAAAGGTCAAAAAGCAAACGAGACCAAAAATGATAGCTCCCCATAACCCGCCGGTTTCCATTGTCTCTATTGAGCTCAGCCTCCTGGCTCTAATAAGGTTCCTAATGCCCAAGATACCCCCAAAGCCGAATATCAGAGTTATCCAGAAGAGCCTGGTCAGGTTTGCCCATAGCGGCACAGTCTCTCCCACGTATGCCGTGCCTATCCCCAAAATAGCAGAAAGCCTTCCTCCAACCTCAGTAAAACCACCTATAAAAGCCGGGGCTAGCCCTGCAAACATACTATCAAACATACGGGCAGAGTAGTACATTTCCCACCCCATAAATATGACAAAAAACAGGGTAACAGCGGTTAAAGACACCACATTTTTAATACTTACTTTTTGCAGCAGATATATCGCTGCCAAAATGAAGATAAAGCAGGTTGGTGTGGGTAGATAGCTCATGGTGAACGCCACCAATAAAATAATTGTGATTAGTGGTAGTGCCGCTCCCATCGCTCTATCCTGGCGCCAGCTTAACAGTAAAAGTAAAGCGACGAGGAAAATGTTAGCCAAGTTACCCGGCCAGAATGCCGTTTCGGCAGAGTAGACCTTCACGCACACTAAGAGCAGTAGCAGCACACCTAGAGAGGCAAGGCGGGAGTCTTTCAAGAATTTCTGAAATAGAAGATATGCTAACTCCGCAAATGTAACGCCGCTAAACAGCATGAACCAGATTCTGGTTTCAAAAACCCCCGATCCGCTAATCTGGGAGAGAGATGTATTGACAAGGTGAAAGGCCGGGAACTGAAAATAATTAAAAACGGGATGGGCAAGGTCTATCTTCCCCGCCTCCTGAAGATATTTAATATGACCCATCTGCCAAATTTCATCGGGATGTCCTCCGTAGGGTGCATTAATTATCCACAAGCCAAAAATGCCAAGAGCAAATATGCAGACTAATCCAAGCTTTTGCCATTCACTACTTTTGCCTCTAGCGAAAAGCAGTAACAGAAGGATGGCAATCCAGATATAAAACAGAATTGTAAAAAGTGGCAGCTTATCTCCAAAAGCATAGATAGACTCTATAGCGTGATATTCATAGTTGAGGCGAACAGGGAAGAGCAGAATTATGGCTGTCAGTAGTATCAGTAAAATCCAGAGACCAAGCCTATGACCTTCCCTGAGCTCAGGTATATTTATCTTGGGCATTTTGTCTGTACCTGTGTATTGATTGCTTATCCTTCCTCATTATCTTCCGGCCTGAGCCTTTTAACACATACCATCCAACCGGCTAATTCGGGGGCAAAGTATGTGATTACGCTGGCTAAAACCCAGATAAACCTCCTGAGTGAGCCAAAAGGCTCAGGCAAACGAGCTATTAACCCTCTGTCACCGCCAGGGATAGGTAACCCGTACCCCTTGACTTGATAATCATGAGCCCTTAATTCGGTGGGGCCGTAGGTTGATTTGTGCTCTTGCCATGTATTGCCGTCAGTGGGAGGACGTTCAAATTTCCCCACTGGAGTGCTTATTATTATTTGCTTTCGGGCGATTTTCTCCATTTCCTTGAGAAGCCTTTCCCCTTCTTCCTTTTCCAGATGCTCCAGTGTTTCCAAGCACAAGACAATATCAAAGGACTTTGTCTTTATTGGTAGCTTTTGGATATCGCACAGCAAGTAGTCATCGTGAGTCCCTTGCGTCTTGGCTCTAACCACATCTAGTCTGAAGATATCCGCACCTACGGAGTGGAATTGCTTATGCCGGTTAAAGAACTTCATCGGGATACCCTTCCCGCAGCCTAAATCCAGAATACTCTTTCCTCGCTTATCCAAACTTCGCCAGGCGGTATTCCACGTGGTAAAAGGAACGTAAGGGCGTACCTTTCCTAACAGTTCACCCCATCTATTCGAAACCATACTTCATCACCTTTTTCCTTACACAATAAGAACTATCGAATTTGCCTTTCGCCCTTTGTGCCTGTAATCAGTAAATCCGAACCATTCAGGGGGCGGGGTAGCACCCTGGCTGCGATTATAAAGAAAAAGCGGCGCAAACGGGCAAGAATATGGATAAGTGACAGACTCAAGGAACTCGCTTTTTTAGATTTCTTGGGCAAAGGTGGCAGCCCACCAAAATAACAGGAGTCCACCTTTATATCGGTGATTCCTGATTGCTCCAAGGCTTTGACATAAACCCTATGGTTATGGAGGGCCTCATTTGGGGTATCAACTCCCAACCTGACCAACCATCCTTGTAGCAGATTTTCTAAAGCGTTGCTTAATCTTACCGCCGGGCTGGAGCCGTTGGGCTCAGCTACCACTATCCTACCTCCGGGTTTGAGAGCTCGAGCCAACTCGGTAACAGTGATGCCAATATCAGGGAAGTGATGCAAAGTATAACCGCAAAAGCACATATCAAAGCTACTATCCTTAAAAGGCAATCTTTCTAAATCACCAGCTATAGGCAGGAAGGATACACTTGCCTCGTCTGCTCTGTTCTTGGCTACACCTACAGTTTTAGGGGATATATCAATACCTACCACCTTGTTTCCCTGTTGAGCCAGGATTAACCCATACGTCCCCGGTCCACATCCGGCATCAAGGATTAGCTGACTTTGGGACAGGATAGGCTGTAATAGTTCAAGTTGTTTTCTCCTATCTTCACGCTGTAGGTCAGAGTCCTCCCAGGTGCCTTCAATGAGTTCTCTTTCAGACAGGTTGATTTCAGCCTGCTTGTTCTGCCTTGCCTGTTGGCTTTGATAAACTTGGAGGAATCTTTCTGCTATTTTACCTGAGTCAAATTTCTCTTCGACAATCCTTCTACCGTAGGCTCCCATCATCTTTGCCTCCACCGGGGCATCTATTAGATACTTTATTTTCTTAGCAATCTGCCTTTCATCGGCAGGGTCAATTAGAAATCCGCTTCGCCCATCCTCCACTTCAACTGGTATTCCACCCACCCTGGTTCCAATTACTGGTTTGCCACATGCCATAGCCTCTAGCACCGCCTTAGGTAAAGCCTCAGCCAAACTCGGTAACACGAATATATTGCATGCCGCATATAGTTTCCTCAAATCATCGAAGGGCACAGCACCGGTCAGTTTTATGCTTTTCTGTAATCCTAAACTTTCTATTAAGCTTAGTATTTCGGCGTAATACGAGGCGTGCGCCTGATCTTCCCCTACAGTGAATCCCAGTGGTCCGACTAATAAAAAATGGGCATCTTTATAGCCAAATTCATTGACAGTGATGTTGGCGGCTCTTACCAAGTATTCTAACCCCTTTTCAGGAGAAATCCTGGCTACGCAGAGGATATCCCTTTTCCCCTCAAGCTGATACCTCTGCTTAACCTCGCTTACATCAAGGTCGGGAGTAAAGGTGCTGGTATCTACATCATAGGGTATCACCACCACCTTTTCCGGGCTGACATTAGCTTTCTCAATGAACTTTGCCCTCATCAGTTCACTAGATGCGGTCACCCTTCTTGCCCATTTGGCAAGCCAACTTTGCGGCATAAATGAAATTCTATCCCGAAGTTTCCACGATTCATTCAGCACGCGGTTTGAATGTGAAGTAAAGAATAACTTTTTCCTCATATCCCGGCTTATCAGAGCTAAAATAAAGCTACTCGGGGAGACATGCATGTGTACGACATCGCTATCTTTGGCTCTCCTGAGATACTTTCCAAGCTGGACGGCAAAGGTAAACTGATTTAGAACATGGCTAGCTATCGAAAGGAAGCTAGTAAGTTTAGGTATACTCTTAAAGACAATAAAGTTAAACCTCGGGGCACTCAATCGGACGATCTTAATGCCGTCAATATCTTCAGTAGTCGGGTCCGTCTTAGCGTATTTTCTATCCAGAATAGTTACATTATGTCCCATTTTTACCAATTGCTTTGATATGGCAAAGATAAAGGATTCTATACCCCCACCTTTATCTACTGGTATCTTTGCTTCTGCCCCAGACACTTGTATAATGTTCATAAGGTCTTACCCGCTTTAGCCACATCAATTATCTGACAAGTGGATTATGACTGCTCTAACGCTACTCCACTATATCGACCCACAAACGAAGTGGCTCAAAAAGAGGCGTAGCCTCCCCCTTCTCATATAGTAAAAATTCGATCTTCTGTTTCATGCCAGCCACCTTCGGCGTGAAGCTAACCCCATTCTCCCACCTTTCCCCGTGCGTAAGTGAAATTCCCTCGACCTCATTATTCTTAACGCCGTTTATCCTAAGCTCTACCCAATAGTTCATTATCTTGTACTCATTGTTAGCAATACCGACCACCACCCTACCTTCCTCCCCCACGATTAGCTCTCTAGGGTAACTTCCTTCCCTACCTTCCTGTCCCAAGAAATAGAACTCGGTAAACTGCTGCCCAGCTTTAGGCGTAGCTATAACATACCCAATTATGCCCAACGCACCCAGTATGGCGAGTACCAGAATAACAGACAGCACCTTGTCAAAGACACTCGTTCCCCAACTCGGTAGTGCTATCTGAAATTTTATGCCAAATCGTTCCTCCTGCGGCAGCCTCCTTCGCCGGAACCAAGTAATAACTGAAATAATGAAAATAAAGGAAGCCATAGAATAAAGAATAGACTCTAGCCTCATCCCCCACGAGGTATAGTTTAGAATAAGCCCCAGAAGTGCCACCACAGCAATGCTCAAACCAAAGCTGAGTGCCACCCTCTCGATGCCACCGATCCCCTCCTTCCTAGGAAAAAGAGCTGCCATCAGCACATAACCGGGAAAGAAAAGCACAAATGGAAATCCCAGGATAATACGCACAACATTTGAAGGGGAAGGGATAATAGCCACAATTAGCACAATAATCAACAAGTTCAGAAGTATAAGGTCGTTTCCCATTTTAGTCCTCAATGAAACATGCCCCTTACTGCTTACTCAGATAAACGGAATGCCTGCTTATCTTGCCCCACCTCTGAGCGTAATCTACTTAACTGTATAGACAGCATTTGGATTTCGTCCGGTCCCAGCCATCTCTGTTGAATCTCAGCTTCTTTGAGCAGGTAGACATACTTCCTTACCTCGGTAAGGTCAGCGTTGTTACATTCACTCCTGGTATATACTATGGAGATGCCGTTTTCCCTTAAAAAAGGTGTGTCAATAGAGCCACCCCCGAGAAAATCGTAGGCTTCCATGTCGCTAGCTGTAGGATACGCGCCTATCCAGGTATAAACATTTTTGCTACTGATAGCAGTAAAGGCGCTTCCCTTCCACGGGTCAAGGATTGCCTTGTTGTAACCACTGCCCACATTCTCCTTAATCCAGATGAACGCCTCGTAATCTTCTCTATCAATCATGTGATAGTACGGGATATTCTGGCGGGCTGGGATAGCTATATATAGTGTTAGACCGATAAGAATCAAGCATAGTATATACCCCACATTGCGCATAACAAGCGGTACCTTTAACCGAGCCGTAAACCCTTCCGGCAGCTTAAGATTCTTTACCGCCATCAGCCCGGCCCCGGCAACGATGCTCATCATCAACATCATATACATCAGACCCCGGTAATACATCATGCCGATTCCGTAGTGGAATGTAAAAAAGATAGCCAGCAGCACAAACAAAATCAATGAGCCAAATACCAAACCATAGTTCTTCTTACCCCTCCTCATCGCCAGCAGGAAAATGCCCAGGAGACAAAGCAGGATTGGGAGATAACCATAGCTGGGGATAACCCGTGGTATATCAACAATTCCCGATATAGGTTCTGGGTTGAACATTGCCTTGGCTGCTGACAGCACCAACGTGTTTAGCCAGGGAAGGGCAGCAAGAACCGGGATAGCCAACGCTAGTGTTATCCCAACACTGTGCCTAAAATCGCTTCTCAAATTGAGGAGGATGTAGGGAATGAGGATAATGATTAATCCTACTGCTGTTGCTGAATGCATGCAGGCTAAAAAAAGGATAAAGATAAGTAGCACAACATAAGACCACCAGCTTCTGAAATTAAAGGCTATGAAGAGGGCTAGAGGGATAAAGAGCATTCCCATAGCCACTGGAACGAGGAAGCCGGGGCCCAGGATTCCTACCGTTGTCGGTATCAGACAGGTAAGGAGGGCAGCCTCCCAGCCAAATCCCTGCCTCTGAGCCAGGACATAAACTGATAGGACGGTCATCATAAACACGATGCCGGGGAAGAATCTGAAGATGTCAAGCCAGGGGAGACCACTAATCTGGTGGAAAACGGCCAAGAACAGGTGAAAGCCAACCTCTAAGGTCTGATTGGCTATGGGTGTTCCCCCGGAAAAGGGGTCGGCAAGCCCCACTGCGCTTGCCTCCTCTATTATCTCATTTGAGAATGCCAGGTGCATCCACTCATCAAGATGCACTGGGTAAGGGTAATGCTGGTGGGGAATGAAGGCCATGTAAAAAGCCAGTGCCATTACGAGTAAAAGCAATATATATTCATATTTTAGTACCCGGCGAATGCGGCTCAAATTCATATGAAAATAAATATATCCTTTTGTGCTTATATTACCATTTTTTCGTCTTGTACATTATTATATATAATATATCTTTTCCCTAATTTAGTCAATCACCTAACGTAGGATTTTCTACATTTTTAACTATAATACGTGTAATATAACGGCATTTTTATGATTTGCCAAGAACATCAAATTATACTTTCCAAGAAATAGATATTTTCAATAATATGCCATATTGTCCATATTTTGGCTAAAAAGGCTTGACTTTTGACTCAATTTGGCCTATAATGTGTGTGCATGAATTCTCTCTACAGATAACAGGGAAATATTAATATGGAAGATAGAAAAAAGTTTGGCGCCAGGTTAAGAGAGTTACGCACTGAGGCCGGATTGACGCTATCAAAGCTGGCCGACAGGTGTAATATCGATTTTACCTACCTCAGCAAGATCGAAATCGGTGTTTTACCTCCTCCCAGCGAAAAGGTCATCCTGCAACTCGCCGAAGCCCTGAACGCCAACAAGGAAGAACTGCTCGTTCTGGCGGGGAAAATTCCCACCGACATAACCGAGATGTTAAAGAGCCGTGAGGCTCTTCAGCTTTTACGCTCGGGCCATTTCAAGAAAACCGGGGGACAGAGAACTCAATCCTTCGGACAAAGATTGAGAGAATTGCGCCAGCAACTCGGTATGACCCTGAAAGAACTGGACGCCAGGGTTGACGTTAATTATACCTACCTCAGTAAGATCGAAACCGGTATTCTGCCTCCTCCGAGTGAAAAGGTAGTAATACGGCTTGCCGAAGTTCTGAACGCCGACAGAGAAGAGTTACTCTTGCTGGCCGGCATCCTGCCTCCTGATATTATCGAAAAACTCAAAGATCCTAAATTCCTTAAGAGGCTGCGTTCCAGAATTAATAAGAATTCAACCTGGAAGGCAGAAAAGCCGCGTTTTTCGCTGCCCGGGATAGCCTTACCCAACATCCGGGTCCCGGTAATGGCATTATCTTTCAAACCTTTATACCGTGTGGTATTACCGGCCCTCCTGGTGATAGCAATCGCCGCCTCCCTCTGGTACGCTTCACCCACCCAGGCTCTGGAGATAGACTTTAATACACCCGCCAGCGGAACTCTAGGTAGTACCTATACTTTCACCACAACTGTCACCATAAATCAATACGACCTTGTACCGATACAAAGCATTAATCTGGAAATATATAATGTAAGCGACCCTACCAAAAAAGCAACACTGGCGAATTTACCCCTTGCCAACAGTACTCTACAGTCACATGCGATTACAGAAGGAGCATCGAGTGGTTCGGCGATGGTTTCTGCCATTGTCACCAGTGGCTGGACAAGCGGCTACAGTTATGGTAGCGGCTACGCCTACTGGATTAACCAGGGTTACTCATTCGGGACCGGCTACGGCTACGGCTACGGCGGCGGTTTAACGTCAATAACCTACAACGTTCAATGGACATCGCCAGCAAGCTGGCCTGACGGTAATTATCAGATAGATGCCAAGATTACCGCCAGCGGTCCCTTACTTACCAAGACATTTACCAAGAGCAGCAACACCTTTACACTCTACACCGGCGGTGGTGGCGGCGGCGGTTTGCCAACAGGGGTGACCTACATTTCTGATAGTATTAGTCCTTCAGGCGAATTAGTCAAGGATGTCGTTGCTCAATCCACGGATAAACAGGTTACTGTAACAATCAGTAAAGGGACTATTGCTAAAAACTCACAAGGAGCACCGTTATCATGGATATCCATACAACCGGCGAGCGCTCCAACAGGAGCCAGTACCATTAACGTCCTCGGCCAGATTTACAGAATCGACCCGGATGGCGCTACCTTTGAACCGCCGATAACCCTTACCTTCCACTTTAATCCTGATGATGTACCCGAAGGCGAAGTCCCGTCCATACACTATTGGGATCGGAACGCCAACGACGGCCAGGGTGCATGGGTTGAAATTCCCGGTGCCGTTGTCGACATGGAAAATGGAACTATTACAGTCGAGATAGGACACTTCACCCTATTTACCGTTCTTCATGCCGCTGTCCCGACACCGCCGACGACTACACCGCCGACGACTACACCGCCGACGACTACACCGCCGA